>CAVJWZ010000006.1:0-45125 GCA_963653545.1 uncultured Eubacteriales bacterium
AAACGAGCCAGGGGCACACGATAAGGTGAGCAGCTTACATAATCAAGACCAATCTTATAGAACGTCTTAATTGAATCCGGATCGCCACCATGCTCGCCACAAACGCCACACTGAATATCAGGATTGCCCTGATGTCCAAGCTTAACGCCCATATCAACCAATTTGGCAACGCCTGGATCTACCGTAGCAAAGGGGTTGTAAGGCAAAATACGCTCGGCGAGATACTGAGGAACAAATTCTGCCTCAACATCGTCACGCGAGAAACCAAAGGTGGTTTGAGTAAGGTCGTTAGTACCAAAGCTGAAGAAATCTGCCTGAGTTGCAATTTCATCGGCAGTAACCGCAGCACGAGGAAGCTCGATCATGGTACCAATAGGAATTTCAAGCTCTACACCCTCTTCTGCTGAAACTTCAGCAATAACCTCTTTGGCAAGCTTGCGAAGTTTTTCAAGCTCTGGAACAACTGAAACCAAAGGAATCATAATTTCTGGCTTAGGATCAAGACCTTGCTTTTTAAGTTTGGCAGCAGCAGTAGCAATAGCGCGAACCTGCATCTGAGGAAGAATAGGGAATTTAATAGCCAAACGGCATCCACGAAGGCCAAGCATCGGGTTAGCCTCGCTCATGCCATCAATTTGCTCCATGAGATGACGCTTTTGCTCGATAACAGCAGCATCTCCACCCGTTGCCTCAAGACGAGCAATTTCAACATCGAGCGCGCGCGGGCTTTCAAGGAACTCATGCAAAGGAGGATCAAGCAAGCGAACGATTACCGGCAAGCCGTCCATCGCCTTAAACATACCCAAAAAGTCACCCGTTTGAGCAGTGAATAAATCGGATACTGCCTTTTCACGAACAGCTTCATCTTCATTGAGAATGAAGGTTTGAATGATTTGCTTGCGATCGCCCAAGAACATATGCTCGGTACGGCAAAGGCCAATACCCTGAGCACCAAATTTACGAGCAAGCTCGGCATCTTCGGGGTTATCGGCGTTAGCGCGAATGCCCATACCGCGAAATTCATCAGCCCATTCAAGGATGGTGTCTAAATCGCCCGCAAGCTCTGGTTGAACAAGCTCAACAGCACCAAGAACAACAATACCAGTAGTGCCATCGAGCGAAATCATATCGCCCTCTTTGATAACAATATCGGTGCCAGTGATGCTAGCCTGCTTTGCTTCTGCATCAATCTTTAATGCATCAACACCGCAAACACAAGGAGCACCCATACCACGAGCAATAACGGCAGCGTGAGAGGTTTTGCCGCCATGAGAGGTTAAAATGCCTTCTGCGGCAATCATGCCAGCAAGATCGTCTGGCGTAGTTTCCCAACGAACCAAAACGGTTTTGCGACCTTCTTCAGCAGCGGCAACAGCAGCCTCAGCAGAAAATACTGCCTCACCAACAGCAGCGCCTGGAGAAGCATTTAAACCAGTAGCAACAACATCGTAGTTAGCGCTCGCATCAAATTGAGGATGCAACAGCTGGTCGAGCTGATCAGGGTCTACGCGCTGAACAGCCTCTTCTTTGGTAATAAGGCCTTCTTTTTCCATTTCAATAGCAATATGCAAGGCAGCAGCTGCGGTGCGCTTACCAACACGAGTTTGGAGCATCCAGAGCTTGCCCTGCTCAATAGTAAACTCAATATCGCACATATCACGGAAGTGATTTTCCAAGATGGTGAATACTTCTTCAAGCTCACGACCTGCCTCTTCAAGACCATCAACCGTTTTAAGATCGGCAATAGGAGAAGTGTTGCGAATACCAGCAACAACATCCTCGCCCTGAGCATTTACCAAATAATCGCCATAAAATTCTTTTTCACCATTTGCAGGATTGCGCGTAAAGGCAACACCGGTAGCAGACGTATCGCCCTTGTTGCCAAAGATCATCGATTGAACGTTTACCGCCGTACCAAGATCGTCGGAAATTTTATTCTGCTTGCGGTATAAAATTGCGCGCGGATTGTTCCAACTACCAAAAACTGCCTCAATAGCAAGTTGAAGCTGAACATCAGGGTTTTGAGGGAAGCAAACAACTCCATCTACCACCAAAGAAGGATATTCTTCAGCACTTACATTCTCAGAAAAAATTTGCTTAAACTGAGCTACGAGTTGCTCAAGATCGGCCGCTGAAAGGTCGGTATCGCTCTCAACACCGCGATCGCGCTTCATAGCGGTAATAGCATTTTCAAACAAATCTCCGTCAAGATTCATAACAACATTTGAAAACATTTGAATAAAGCGGCGATATGAATCCCAGGCAAAACGGGGGTTTTCAGTTTGTTTGATAAGACCATGGATAGACTGATCGTTCAAACCAAGATTCAAAACGGTATCCATCATGCCAGGCATGCTCATAGGAGCACCTGAGCGAACAGACACGAGCAAAGGATCTTCGGCATCGCCAATTTTTTTACCAATACGAGCTTCAAGATCCTCGCGATACTCTTGAATAGTATCGAGTACGCCTTCAGGCCACGTATTGTCGGCATTTGCATATTCCATGCAAGTTTGACACGAAATAGTGAATCCTGGAGGTACAGGAAGGCCAATGTTGGCCATTTCTGCAAGGTTAGCACCCTTGCCGCCGAGGGTTGGCTTCATGTTGGTGTTACCCTCGGTAACATTGTTGCCGTTGGCGTCTTTACCAAAGGCATAGACGCGTTTAACTTGGTCAGTCACCATATTCTCCTTAGACGATTGTTACTCCTCATTTAGCCCGCATGAACAAATGTCTGCGGATGAGCACTCTCATAATAACGCAAAATCTCTTGCGCTGTTTCTTCAATTGCACGATTATCGGTACGTATCGCAATACATCCAAGTTTTCTCATCAAAGCACGCGCTTTTTCTAGATCTTCATACACACACTCTAAATCTGCATACGATGGAGCTACTTCTATAGCGCTCCCGAGACGTTTTTTTCTAATTTCTGCCAAAAGCTCAGCGGAAATAATCAGCCCAAAAAGCCGCGTTGGATCAACATCATAAATTTCTTTAGGCGGTGTGCTGAGAAAGTCAAGCGGTACGTTGGCAACCTTGTAACCAAGCTGCGACAAATATATTGACAAGGGTGTTTTGGAAGAACGCGAAACTCCCAACAACACGATATCAGCCTTGGTGAGATCTTGAGGGTTTCTGCCATCATCGTGACTAATAGTAAACTCCATAGCATCAATGCGCTTGTAATAGTCTTCATTTACCGAATGCAAATATCCAGGACGGGCCGATGGCTTGGTGTTGCTTGCCTGCTCCAGGGCAGCAATTGCACCCGAAATAATGTCAACAGCAATAACGTTTTTATGTGAGGCAACAAACTGCTCCATTGCTTTGGTGAGTTCAGGAGCAATAAGCGTATAAAACACAATAAAGGGAGTATTAACTCCTTGATCGCGATGAAAAAGATAGTGTTCTTCTAAATCGGAGAGCATACTCGCAGAAGAAGAAACATTTCCTAACACCTCAATAGAAGGGTTGAGCACGCCAAATGAAGCGGCGGCCGCTCGGGCAACCCCCTGCCCTGTTGCACCAACAGAATCAGAAAGAATATGAATTGTTGGAAGAGCTTGAGGAGCGCCACCTTGCGCAATCCATTTTTTCATGACGCCCCCTTTGTCGCTTTGTGCTTAGTAAGCATTATTTTGAAGAAAGCTTGGAAAAATCTGCCACGTGAGCAAAAACCGCAACAAACCGATTGAGCAAACGCAGACGATTCTCTCTCAAAGCACAATCTTCATCCATAACCATAATTTGCTCAAAGAATACATCGATTGGTTGGCGCAAACTTGCAAGCTCTGAAAGAGCAGCAGCATAATTGTTTTGCCCAAGTGCCGAGGCAACGCTTTGTTCTGCTTTAGCTATCGCAGCAAGCAACGCCTGTTCAACCTCGCAAAGCAGTGCCTCATCAACATCGCTACCCAAGGCTGCATCACGCAAATTATTAGCTCGAGCATAGGCTGTTGCCAAGTTCTCAAACACTTCAGGCTGCTTTGCGCGAGCAGCTTCAAGCGCCTGAGCACGATTGATGAGTTCGATAGGTTCTTGAATTCCAACAGCTAAAACAGCCTCAATAACATCAACGCTCATGCCTGCATCACGCGCGATAACTTTGGTGCGCGTAATAAAGAACTCAATAATTTCTGCACGCACACAAGCTCTGTCAAATTCAATGCCCTGTTTTTCATAAGCAGCAAGCGAAGCATCTATCGCCGAGACAAGCGAAATAGCTAATCCTTCGTTACCTGAAAGCATAGCAACAATACCAATAGCGCTGCGACGTAGCGCAAAGGGGTCTGAAGAGCCCGTAGGACCTTGCCCAACGGCAAACAAGCCGCAAACAGTATCAAGCTTATCGGCAATGGCAACAACCTTGCCAGCTGCAGTATCAGGCACACTGTCATGGGCAAAGCGAGGCTGATAATGCTGCTTGATGGCTTGTGCAACTTGGGCAGCCTCCCCATGAGCCTGCGCATAATACGCACCCATAATTCCTTGAACAGAAGTAAATTCAATAACAGCGCTGGTTACCAAATCAGCCTTACAGAGATGCGCCGCACGCAAAGCATCGCCCACATCGGCGTCAGGCAATTTTGCATTGTTTGCCACATGGGCAGCCACTGCCTCAATACGCATGGTTTTATCAAACATGGTGCCCAATTTTTCTTGAAACACTACCTCATTTAAACGCTCAACATAGCTATCAAGAGGTTGTTTGAGATCTTCATCATAGAAAAACTTTGCATCATAGAGGCGAGCACGCACAACACGCTCATTGCCATCGATGATGGTATGGGCATAATCGGGGTTACCATTTGAAACAACCAAAAACTTATTGGTAAGCTTGCCCTCTGAGCTATAGAGCGGGAAATAACGTTGATGCATCAACATAGCATCAACGATAATTTCTTCAGGAACAGCCAAAAATTCCTCATCAAACGTTCCCACCAACACCGTTGGATATTCTGCCAAATTGGTAACTTCTACCAATGTTTTAGCGGGAAGAACTGAGGTATAGCCGGTTTGCTCTTCTACCTTTTTAACGCCCTCTCTAATTAACGCCTCACGCTCGGCCTCACTTGGAACAACGTAGGCTTTACGAATAACGTCCAAAAGGTTACCAGCGCTTGCAACCTCAAAAGGACCAGGAGCCAAAAACCGATGACCATACGTAATGCGACCTGCGCAAAGATTAGCAAACGAAAAATCAATTACTTCATCACCAAATAGAGCAACAAGCCAGCGAATAGGACGAGAAAAATATTCTTGCACCGTGCCCCAACGCTGAGACTTAGGCCAAGAAATTCCCCGAATGATAGCTTCAAACACCTGCGGCAAAAGCGTAGCAACTTGAACAGAAGGAGTGAAGGTTTGGGCAAAAACATACTCAATGCCATCTACTTCTTTTGTTGTTAAATCTTGAGCACTCACACCCTTGCCACGTGCAAACCCGCAAGCAGCCTTGGTAGGATTGCCCGCTTCATCGAAAGCAATTTTTACCGAAGGACCTTTAAAAACTTCTGTTTTTTCTTCAGTTGCCTCTGGGATGCCATCCACTAAAACAATCAAGCGACGTGGGGAGGAATATATTGAAACTTCGCTATACGGAATTTGATGTTCCGCCAAAACAGAAGGCACCAGCTCATTGAGCTGCTTGCATGCAGCAGAGAGGTCAAAAGCGGGTATCTCTTCAGTACCAATTTCAAAAGCAAGACTGCGTTCACTCATTTAGTTTCCTCCTGAGCAGAAGCTTGTTGGTTAGCGTTTACCACATTTTCAAGATACGACTTACAGCATGCCTTAGCGATAGTGCGAACGCGCAAAATGTAACCCATGCGCTCGGTTGCACTAATAACACCGCGCGCATCTAACAGATTAAACGCATGCGAGCACTTCAAAACATAATCATATGCAGGGAGCGGAAGATTGCGTTTGAGCGTGCTAAGGCATTCTTTTTCGTAACGATCAAATTCTCCAAAGAGCAAATCGGTATCAGCTACTTCAAAATTGTAAGCAGAAAATTCACGTTCGTTTTCTAGGAAAACATCCCCATAAGTAAAAACGGTTCCATCCGCACTGCGCGCCCAAACCAAATCGTAAACCGAATTAACTCCTTGGATATACATGGCCAAACGCTCAAGACCATAGGTTATTTCAGAGGGAACGGGATTGCATTCAAACCCGCCAACTTGCTGAAAATAGGTAAACTGGGTAACTTCCATACCATTGAGCCACACTTCCCAGCCCAATCCCCATGCACCTAACGTTGGACTTTCCCAATCGTCTTCCACAAAGCGGACATCGTGCTTTTCTACCTCAATTCCAATGGCGCGCAAAGAATCCAAATACAAATCTTGCACGTTATCGGGTGAAGGTTTTAACAAAACCTGAAATTGATAATAATGCTGCATGCGATTGGGGTTTTTACCATAACGACCATCCGTCGGGCGGCGGCAAGGCTGCACATAGGCAGTTTTCCAAGTGTTGGGGCCTAAGCTTCGCAACGTGGTAGCAGTATGAAACGTGCCTGCACCAACTTCATTATCGTAGGGCTGCAAAATTACACATCCTAAATCAGCCCAGTAGCGCTGAAGACGCAAAATGATTTCTTGAAACGTTAACGGGTTTTGACTGCTCCGATGTTTCTTGGTTTCAGATGCCATGGTTCTCCTTTACTTTATTCGCAGCGTTTGTTTGTCGATATTGCTTAATGTGCTCACCTATGCTTACAACGCAGCAAATCATTACCTCTTATTCAAGCAACCCTATATGATTAAGCGGCCAATATATTATTATTGCCTTTCCAAATACCGTAGATGTTTTAATAGGACCAAAATAGCGAGAATCTGCCGAATTTTCGCGATTATCGCCCATGACCCAAATACAATCTGAAGGGACGGTATAAGGGTAGGAAAGATACACATTGCCCACCGTAGAGAGAGGATACGATTCCCCTAAGGTATAGGCTTCATTTTGCGCCACACCATCTACATACACAACACCATCAACTAAATTAACGGTTTGCCCACCCGTAGCAATAACACGCTTAATTAGCACACGTGAGGGAATTTGCGGATCAGAAAACACCACAATATCGCCCTGCTGCGGGCTGCCTGCAATATAAGACACCTTTTCAGCAAATACCATATCGCCGGTCATAATAGTATTTTCCATAGAGCCAGAAGGAACCTCAAAAGGCTCAATAACATAGGTTCTAATTCCGTAAGAACAAACAAGGACAATAGCAACAATGGCGAAAAAGCTAATCAAACGACGAATAATGCCTGGTTTTCCAGGATTTGCATGGTTTCCAGGATTCATCAACAACGACCCTACTCTCGCTTCTTCGCGCTTTCGCTTTTTCACATTTTTACAAAATGCTATTGTAATGCAAGTTATCCCCGCTCATCTTGCAGGATAGCTCTTTTAAGAAAATTCATTTCTTCTTCAGTGATGTTGGCAGTTTTAAGCAAGTCGGGACGAAGCTTTTGAGTTCGTAGTATGCTTTGCGCTCTTCGCCATGCATTAATGTTGGCATGATGACCCGATAATAAAACCTCAGGGACTTTCATATTGCGATACACCGCAGGACGGGTATATTGAGGGTACTCCAAAAGGCCATCATAGAAGCTCTCATCAATAGAACTTCCCTCATCGCCCAAAACGCCATCGAGCCTACGTACCACCGCATCGATAACTACCATCGAAGCAAGTTCACCGCTGGTAAGCACATAATCCCCAATCGAGAGCACCCTATCCGCTAAGGAATAGGCACGCTCGTCTATTCCCTCATAATGCCCGCAAATGAAGAAGAGATGCTCTTTTTGCGAGAGCTCAAGCGCAATTGCCTCGTTGAATACTTCCCCTACCGGCGAGAGAAAAATGGTATAGGGTTTAGTTGGTGCGACAGCAAACAGTTCATCGGTTGCTTTGAAGATGGGATCACACTTCATAACAAGACCCTGCCCGCCGCCATAAGGTTCATCGTCGGTGGTGCGATGTTTATCGCACGTCCAATCACGCAAATCATGCGCCACAAAATCAAGTAGCCCTTTTTCTTGCGCAATGCGCATAATGGATTCGCCCATAACAGAATCGTAGCAATGAGGAAACACCGAAAGCGTTTCAATTTTCACAGAACTCTCCTAAAGCGATAAAAGACCAGCGGGTAAATCCATAACCATAACGCGCTCCTGTTCGTTAAAAGAACGCACCAGTTCATCAACAAGCGGAACCCTTATCGTTCGCCCTTCATAGTGCAACACCAACAAAGGATGAGCAGGGTTTTCTTCAAGTGCATCAACGGTTCCAACAAAGGTATTATCGGCGGTTTTTAAGATAAAGCCGACAAGATCCAGCGAGCTTTTTTTGTCGTAATTGTCAGGCAGATCTGCTTTTTTAACCAAGCAATAACAGCCCACTAATTGCTCAGATACATCGATGGAATCAACCGAAGAAAACGCAACTAAATAAGTACCTTCGCCCTTTTCTTCAACTGATTCAACGCGCCCTTTACGAGGAACCTTGAGTTGCGGAGGAACAAAAACAACTTCCATTCCCTCCTGCAACAAAAAAGGAAGACCTTTGATACTGTGCACCAAAAGGCCTCCCTCAAGCGTTTTAGCTTTTTTAATTAAAGCAACATTAGCCCATTCGCTCATAGCAAAAACTAATCGATAAGCTCAACTTCAACATGCTGATCCCTGCGCGAGCCAGCAGCGCGGCATAACGTGCGAATCGCCTTAATTACACGACCCTGGCGACCAATAACCTTACCCGCATCATCTTCATGCACGCGTACTTCAATCAAAACAGAACCATCTTCCGCTTCTTCTGAAGTAATAGAAACTTCTTCAGGGTTATCTACGAGAGGGGTAACTAAGCTACGAACAAGATTCGCAATATCCTCAAATGCCTCACTCATTGTTAAGCATTCTTACGTTGCGCTTCAATAAGACGAGCAACGGTGTCGGTTGGTTTTGCACCATTGCCAATCCACTCATCAATTTTTGCGAGATCCATAGTAACTGCAGCTGGAGAAACACAAGGATTATATGAACCAACTTGTTCAATATAACGACCATCGCGACGAGCGCGAGAATCAGCTACAACAATACGATAATAAGGTGCCTTTTTAGCGCCGTGACGGGCGAGACGAATCTTGACTGCCATTGAGACAAACTCCTTCTAATAATTCCAGCGGCAATATACCGCAAAACAGCAATTTGATATATTACCCGTTTGCCCGCTATTCATCAAGACCAGATAAAACATCCTGCATCTTCTTCATATCAGACATAGACATTCCGCCCATACCGGGAATTCCCATACGCTGCTTTTTACGCTTTTGCTTACGCTTGCCTTTTTTGCGCGATTTTTGCGTAGTAAGAGCTTCTTGCTTGGCCATCATCTGCTTCATCATTTTTTTGGTCTCATTAAACTTTTTGAGCAACTGATTAACCTGAAAAACCGAAACTCCCGCGCCAGCTGCAATACGCGCTTTGCGCGAACCATTTAATACCTCGGGTTTTTCACGCTCCTCTTTAGTCATTGAATGAATGATGATTTCCATCTCATCGAGGGCGCGTTCGTTGACCGATCCTTCTTTGAGCGCTTTATCTCCTCCCGGAAGAGCGCCGACCAGTTTTTTAATGCCACCGATTTTATGAATTTGCTTATTCATCATCAAAAAATCGTTGAGGTTGAGATGTGCGCGCATCATGCGCTCGGCTTCTTCTTGCTCAATCTCCTCAGCTTGAATGCGCGAAGCAGTTTCAATGAGGCTAATTACATCACCCATACCCAAAATGCGTTTAGCCATGCGATCGGGGTGAAATTCTTCAAGAGAATCGGGTTTTTCTCCCATAGAAATAAACTTGATGGGCTTGCCCGTAACTTGCTTGATAGAAAGGGCACCGCCGCCACGTGCATCACCATCCATCTTAGACATGATAACGCCATCAAAATCCACCCGTTCGGCAAAAGCAGCGGCAACATTAACAACATCTTGGCCCGTCATTGCGTCAACAACCATTAAAATCTGATCGGGCTCAACGGCAGCTTTAATTGCCTCAGCTTCCGCCATCATATCTTCATCCACATGCAAACGGCCAGCGGTATCGATGATTACGATATCGCGCAGTGAATCGATAGCATCCCGCACGCCTTCTTTGGCAATTTGAACAGGGTCATTACCATCGCTGCGATATACTCTCACTCCGATTTCGCCACCGAGTGTTTGGAGCTGATCAATAGCAGCAGGACGATATACGTCACAGGCAACCAAAAGCGGGTTATGATTTTGCTGCTTAAGCAGATAAGCAAGTTTAGCTGCTGCTGTTGTTTTACCTGAACCCTGCAGACCTACCAGCATAATTACATTAGGAATGCGAGAAGAAAGTTCTAACTTTGAATCATTTCGCCCCAGTAATTCCGTAAGTTCATCTAAAACAATTTTTACCACGTTTTGACCAGGAGTAAGCGACTCCATAACCTCAGCCGTTAAACAACGCTCTTTGGTGTTTTTAATGAAGCCTTTAACAACCTTAAAATTAACATCAGCCTCAAGCAGAGCAAGGCGAATTTCGCGCATAGCGAGGTTAATATCCTCTTCAGTCAAACGGCCCTTACTACGCAAACCTGAAAAAATAGATTGAAGCTTTTCTGAGAGATTATCTAACATGGCATATCCTCAATTGATACGTTTTTTGTTTTTAACAAGCCTTTATAAAGCTGTTCATCGTATGCATTACGGTAGCACAAAACTATGCTTGCCGATCGTCAAGCTCACCGGCAAAAGCAGCGGCAAACTCGTATGCATCAAAATCCTTAAGATCGTCTAAGCCCTCACCAACACCAATTTTTACGATAGGAAGTTCAAGTTCATGACTAATAGCAAGCGCAATACCGCCCTTGGCGCTGCCGTCAAGTTTGGTAACAATAAGCGCATCAAGCTCAAGCGCTTTATTAAATTCTTTTGCTTGCTGGAGCCCATTTTGGCCCGTAGTGGCATCAATAACCAAAATGGTATACACAGGCACCGTTGCTCGTTTGCGCACAACGTTTACCACTTTTTCAAGCTCGCGCATAAGATCGGCAGAGGTGTGCAAACGACCTGCCGTATCGATTAAAACAAGATTAGCGCCGCACTCTTCTGCACGCTCAAGCGTTGCATAGCAAACGCTCGCAGGATCTGAGCCACGCTCGCGTGAAACCATCTCAACCTGTGCTCGCTGAGCCCAAACTTCAAGTTGCTCAATAGCAGCTGCACGAAAGGTATCGGCACTTCCTAAAATAACCTTTCTGCCCGCATCTGTTGCTTCTTTGGCAATTTTGCCAACCGTTGTTGTTTTGCCTGTTCCGTTAATACCTACAAATAGCATCACCGCAGAAGGTTCATCAAAAATATTTTCTTCAGCCTTGGTGAAGGTTTCGGCAATTTGATCAGTGAGCAGATCAAGTACCGCATAGGCATCAGGCAGCGCCTTACGAGTAGCCTGATCACGCAATTCTTCAATAATACTATCGGCGGCCAAAGCACCAATATCGCTTAAAATAAGTGCTTCTTCTAAATTTTCCCAAAATTCTTCGTCAACATCAGGACCACGATCGAGCAAAAGATTGATTTGCTCTTTAAATTTAGTTCGTGAGCGACCAAGCCCTTCGTTGATACGACTAAAAAAGCCCATTTAGGCCTCCTTTGAAATTGCCTGCTCAAGCTTTTGACTTAATACCTTAGTAACGCCATCGGCCTGCATGGATACACCATAGAGAATATCCGCCGATTCCATAGTACGGCGCTGGTGAGTGATCATAATAAACTGAGTATCACAACGAATAGCCTCAAGATAGGCTATGAGTCTGCGAAGATTAGAATCATCAAGCGCAGCTTCAACCTCATCAAGAATATAAAACGGCGTTTGCCTAATGCGATATACCGCAAAAAGAAGCGCCATAGCGGTCATTGATTTTTCGCCACCAGAGAGAAGTGACATCTTTTTTACGCGCTTACCCTGTGGCTGAGCATTTACATCAACACCCGTGTTTTCAAGATCGTCAGGGTCCACCAGCGAAAGATGCGCCTGACCTCCTGGGAACAACGTAGAAAAAATTTGAGCAAAGTTATCATTGACCTGGTTAAAGGTATCGATAAAATCGTCACGCATGCGCTCATCAATAACTGAAACAATACGCGAGAGCGCAAGACGAGCACTTTTCATATCTTGCAGTTGCCCCTGCAAGAAATCAAAACGCTGTTTTACCTCTTCGTATTCTTGTGCCGCATCAGGATTAATTGTTCCTAAGTTTTTAATCCGGCGTTCTAAGTTTTGAAGCTTATCAAGCGCTACTTCACGCTCTTCAAGCGGCTCAAGCGCAAACGCCGTTTCAAGCGAGGTTGCACATTCATCGGTAATAACCTTGATAGCCGCCTCTACCTGAACTTCTAGGCGCCCTTTATCAATGCGCACATCACTGATTTTTGCCGAAGTAGCATCAAATAAATCATGCATATCACGAACACGCTTGGTTGCTTGAGCGATATGAGCATGAAGATCTTGAGAGAGCGTTTGGGCATCTTGCGCTTTAAGTTCAAGATTAGCCTCCAACAAAGAAAGGCTGTCGGTTAGTGCATTAAGCGTAGCGAGCAAAGGGTCAACACGCCCAACAACACCCGTGGCAACAACCCTGCGAGAAAACGCCTCGCTATGAGCCTTATTCGATGAAGCAATTTCTTGCTTGCGCGTTTGCACCATGCGCTCTGCATAAGCATAGCGCTCACTCAAGCGCGCTGACGATAAACGCAAATCAGACAATTCTTCAGAAGCTGTAAGTATCCGCTTTTGAAGCGGACTGAGTGTTTTTTGATATTCGTTGATTTTCTCTTTATTGGTATCAAGCTGCGCTATAACCTCAACAAGTTGTTGCTCTAGACTATCGGAATCAGGCTGACGTTTTGAGAGAAACTCTTGATTCTGTTTTGCCTCTTCCTCTAAGCGTGCATATTCTTTTTGGGCTGCAGCCAAAAGCTCACGAGCACGCTGAGCATTTTTATGAGCTGAATCGCTTTGACCTTTAAGCTGAGCAACATTTTCAGAAAGCTTCAGTGATAAGCTTTGATACTGTCTGAGCTCCTCTTCAATCTGAGAAAGATTAGTTTGCAGCTCATTAAAAGAACGCTCACATAAAGCCTCTTGCTTGCAAAGTTGCTCATAGGCTCTTCTGCGTGAAAGCGCTCCCTGTTCGTTGTCATGAACAGAAAGGGGAAGCAACGAAATAATCCCCTGAGCGCCAACAACGCACCCATCAAGGCTTACAAATCTAACTGCCTCATTTGTTTCTTTTGAAAACGCAAGGGCTTCTTCTACGGTTTGAGTAAGATATACATCTCCCAACAAAGCGCCCACAGCGCCCTTATAGCCATCCTTGATGGTGAGTTCGTTAAAAAGCCACCGCTTATTAGAAAGAAGCTGTTTTTGCTCAGGAAACGAAGTAGCAACCAAGGTTGCTTGCCCTAGACACTCCTGCGATAACACTGCTTTAATGGCGTCTACCATATGAGTATCACTATCAAACAAAAGTGCCTGAAGGCTATCTCCTAGGAGCGCCTCAACAATCGCTTCAAGTTCTTGAGGAACGCCTATTGCCTGCACAAGCGGAATAAACGTAGTGCTCAATCCGTTATTCTCATCATTGAGGCACGAACGCACAGGATTGAGATTGGCGCTTGCACGCTCAAGTTCTTCTAAGGCAGATCGCTCGGCACTCACCGCTGTTAGTTCATCACGCGCCGTATCAAGCTTAGTGCGCATCTCTTCTCGTGTATTAAGCGAAGCATTTAAAGTCTCACGTGCTTTGGCTGCCTGTTCTTGAACCTGCTCAAACTCTTCTTGCAAGTTTGCTTCAAGCTTAGCATGCTCAACTTCTTCTGCCTGCGTTGATGTCAAGCGAGCCTTTGCGTCAATAAGCTGTGCTTCAAGCACTTGAGCTTTTGCGCGGGTCGCACTCAAATTTTCCAGAAGAGCTTTTTGCTCAGCCTCAAGAGCCTCCTTGCGATGAACAAAGGCTCTTTGTTCAGTAGTAAGCGTATCAATTTGTTTGCGACACGCATTACGCTCGCTCACTAAAGAAGCATACGCCTCTTCTTTTGACTCCTGTTGCTTCTGTGCATCAAGATACGATTGTTTTGCCTGCTCATATTGGGCGGTTGCATTTGTTAGTTCTTCTTGCGCACGTTGTTCGTTTATTTTGCTTTCTTCAAATAAACGCGCAACGCGCTCTAATTCTTGATTGGCATAACTGCGCTTTTCTTGCAAAAGCCTTTTTGCAGAATTAAAACGCTCATATATATTTTGAGCTTCACGCAAACTGGTATTAAGATCAGTTTCTTTGCTACCACGTTCTTTAAGCTTATGCTGTAAATCGTCCAAATCTTTTTCAGCTTGAGCAAGTTGTTCTTTATGTTGAGCAAGCTGAGTATTAAATGCAGTTTCTTTTTCTTCGGTTTCGCTCCATTGTTTTTGAAGTAAGCGAAGATCGTCAACCGAAACCTGCAGTTTTAAATCAAAGCGCTGTTTGTCTAAATCTTGAAAGGTTAAGGCTTTCTTTGCCTTGCGCTCTAAGGGCTTAAGCTGGCGTTCCACCTCAGCGGTAACATCAATAATGCGCGCGAGATGGTTATCCATACGAGCAAGTTTTCGCTCACTTTTAAGTTTACGCTCTTTATGCTTGAGAATACCCGCTGCTTCTTCTATCAAAGCACGTCTATCTTCTGGTTTTGAAGAAAGTACCGAGTCTAGATTTCCCTGAGAAATAATAGAGTGAGTACCCGTACCCAATCCGCTATCGTGAAGAATATCGAGTACATCCATGCGGCGCACAATAGAACCATTGATAAGATATTCACTCTCGCCGCTGCGATACATTCTTCTTCCGATAGAAACTTCATCGAAATCAACAGGGAGTGTTCCGTCAGAATTATCTAGCAACAGCTCTACTTCAGCTAAACCTACCGGTTTTCGCGCAGAAGAGCCTGCAAAAATAACATCTTCCATGGCCTGTCCGCGTAGGTTTTTTGCATTGCGCTCACCTAGCACCCATAACACGGCATCAGAAATATTTGATTTACCAGACCCGTTAGGACCAACAACAGCAGCAACCCCTGGCTCAAATTTTAAAACCGTGCGGTCGGCAAAGGATTTAAATCCTTTCAAGGTCAACGATTTAAGATACATCTATTGATCCACTTCACTGTTTCTTTTTATTGCGAGCGCGTTGCGCCTGGCGGCGAGCCTTTTCTTCTGCCTTGGCCGCCTTGAGCGCCGCCTTAGCATCAGCTTTGCGCTTTTTATCTTTAGAATCTTTTGCTTCAAAAAATGAACTGAGTACCTCGAGAGCAGATTCTGCAGCATGACTTTCTGATTCTTTCTTAGTGCGCCCAACGCCTTTTGCCAACGACTGAACCCCTACAAACACCTGCGTGATAAAGGTGCGATCGTGTGGCGGCCCTTGCGTTTCAACCAAACGATAAGTTGGCGTAATGCCATCTTCTTGCAACCGTTCCTGTAAAACGCTTTTTGGGTTTTCAGGCTCTTTGGCCATATCGGGACTCATATTAACAATGAGAGTTTTTTCAACAAAAGCCACTGCTGGGTCTAAGCCGCCATCCAAATACAGCGCGGCGACCACGGCTTCATACACATTTTCTAAAGCTGAATGAAGCCCACGCCTACCGGTACCGGTTTCAGAGGAGCCAAAAATAATAACGTCAGCAAATCCTAAATTTTCTGCCACCTTAGCAAGAGAAGATCCCGAAACAAGCGAAACCTTAATGCGTGTAAGGCCGCCTTCATCCAGCTCGGGGTAAGCATGATAGGCGCGATAAGCAACAATGGCACCTAAAATACTGTCGCCTAAAAATTCCAAACGTTCATAGGAATCTGAAATAGATCTTCCCTCCGCTGCTGAAGGGTGAGTAAGTGCTGCAAGAAGAATTGAAGAATCACTAAAGGTATAACCAAGAATCTCTTCAACCCTTTTTATCTTTTGACTATGCTCAGAATTACTTGTCACGCACATTCCATCTACTTCTTACAGAGTACAACACTCAAATTTTACTCGACCAGGTTGCTCGTAGAAACCATCTGCTCGATTATTCCAGAAACATTCAATCGAATTGTTTTTGCTGTGGTATTGATGCCATTTTCTATGGCCTTTGCATTGGACGACCCATGCCCCACCAAACATGCTCCTTTTACGCCAAGAAGCGGAGCGCCGCCATACGTGTCGGCAGAAACAGTATCTTTAAGCTCAGAAAGACCACCTTTAAGAGCAAGAGCCGCAAGCTTAGTGCTGGCAGAAGCCATCATGATTTCTTTTATGGCGCCAAATAAAGTCTTAGTGGTTCCCTCGATGGTTTTAATGCATATATTTCCGGTAAACCCATCGGTGACATACACATCAGGCTCACCCATTAAAATGTCACATCCCTCGGCATTACCATAAAAATTAGGAATTGTTTCTTTCATAAGTGCATAGGTTTCTTGGCTAAACTTTGAACCTTTTGTTTCTTCTTCACCAATGTTTAAAAGCGCAATTTTAGGGTTGGTAACATCTAATATCTTTTCAGCATACGTACCTGCCATCTGGGCAAACTGGACCAAATAAACCGGTTTGCAATCGGCATTTGCACCAATGTCTGCCATAACAACGGGTTTTTTAGGAGAAGGAATAATACTTGCCAAAGCGGGGCGAAATACCCCTTTGATGCGACCGATAACCAAGGTAGCAGCTGCCAGAATGGCACCGGTTGACCCAGGCGAAAAAAAGCCCTGTGCCCTACCCTCTTTTACCATACGGCACCCAACTACAATGCTGGAATCTTGCTTTTTACGGACAGCTTGAGCTGGATGTTCATCCATCGCAATAGCTTCGCTGGCTACTTGAGGAATGCAGCGCTCGTGTTTTTGAGCAAACGGAATAACTACCTCGGCAGGACCGCATAAAATTATCTCGAGATCTTCATCATGAGCAAGTGCTGACGCCACGCCCTCAAGCATAACCGATGACCCCAAATCGCCACCTACCGCGTCTACGGCAACAACAACATGTTCAGCCATTTATTTCTCCTTTAGCTGCTTTAAGCAGAAATATTATAAATTGACCAGGCTTAAAGCCACAGCTGATATCTATTTATACAAAAAAATCCCTCGGAATATCTTCCAAGGGATTGATACCGCATGATTACCTCATAGCAACTAAGCAGTTTGGATAACCTCACGATCGCGATAATGACCACAATTAGGACATACACGATGAGGAAGCTTTACCTCGCCGCACTGAGGACAAACAGAACGTGAAGGTGCTGCAATTTTGTCATTTTCACTGCGACGCGCATGAGTACGAGCGCGACCTGTCTTACGCTTAGGCACTGCCATGATGATTCTCCTTCTATAGTGCAGGTGTAACCTGAAAACTTATTAAATAACGCGAAGAAACATGTTAGCAAAGAGGATTTAATGTTTCAATAAAAAACTACTGGAAGTTTAGCCTTATGACAAATCTTCACAACCCTCTTCACAACTCGAACATTCGCTCAATCTTCATCAAAGCGAATTGTTTTTAACACCGCAAAAGGATTTTGAGGCTCAAACGATTCTTCGGGCTGGCAGATACATGCTTCCTTATTAAGATTTGCTCCACACCTTGGACAAAGACCTTTGCAATCATCACTACATAACGGACTCAACGGCATCTCTAAGATCAGCGCTGCGCGAAGAAGCGGCTCAAGATCTATAACATGATTTTCAGGCAGGATCTCATAATCATCCATATCCTCTTCTGTTGCTTCTTGTTTTGAAGCCGAAATAAGAAAATAACCTTCAACCTCACCACATATATGATAAGAAGCGCTCTCTAAACAACGAACACAATCAACCACCGCAACGCCCTCAACGCTGCCTCCAACATAAAGTGCGCCGCCAGTGTTGCTGATTTGCACAGCGTAAGATAGTGGCTTAGTAAAGTGATATTCGTTTGAGCAATGGGTAAGAGAGGCAAGATTATACTTGCCCTCAAAAGATAAGCTCTCCGCAACTGCGAAGAGCTTATCAGGAATAGCGATAAGCAACGATTCCATTAGCGACCCGAATTAAGAGAATTCGCATTAAGACGATCGCGCACACGGCGAATAGAGCCAAGAGCAGTATCAAGACCCTGCTCAACATGATTGAATACCTCATCGGCATAATCTTCAGCGCCTGCGCGTGTTTGGCGCTCTAATTCGCGAGCCTCTGCCAAAATGGCATCGGCCTGCTGCTGTGAAATACGAACGATTTCTTGTTCGCTAGCAATGGTAATAGCCTGACTACGAGCATCTTCAATCAAGCGAGTTGCCTGAGCCTCAGCTTCATCAAGTAATGCCTGGCGCTCACGAATAACCTGGCGTGCTTGAGCGAATTCGCTTGGAAACGTATCACGAATTTCATCGAGAATTTCAAAGGCAGCTTGAGCATCAACCTGCCTCATAGTGTTTTTCCCAAAAACGGGTTTTGAATCTTCAATAAGAACCGAAAGCTCTTCGATAAGATTCAATACTCCTGTTTCGTCCATATACTTCCTTCCAAACCGTGTAAAACACGAACGTGGACAAACCACTTGAACAGTCTATCAAAAAAACCCCAAGAGCAAAAATAATCATAAGGTCTTTACATGAACGCCCTCAAGGTCAAGGCACCCATGGCAAAAACGCTTTTCAGGCAACAGTTTAACTAAAAACGTGATGCGTTTATTGTTTTGCGGCATATGCCGAAGCGAAAAGCTCTTTGAGAGTTCTCTCTACGCATTCGGGCACAAAGCCATGAATGTTCCCACCCATTGACGCCATCTCACGAACAATAGAAGATGAAAGATACATATACTTGGGGGGCGACATAATAAAAAATGTTTCAAGATCTTGGCTTAGCTCGTAATTAAGAGCCGTCATTTGAAATTCATACTCAAAATCGGTAATAGCACGCAAGCCCTTTACTACAACATTGGCTTCAAGATCTTTAACGCAATCAACTAATAGCCCATTAAAGCTAATTACCGAAACATTAGGCAAACAAGCAACAGCTTCTTTGGTAAGATCCACGCGTTTTTGCTGATCAAAAAGAGGATTCTTTTTTACCGATGCAGCAACCGCCACAACAACCTCATCAAAAATCTGAGCTGCCCGAGAAATAACATCAACATGACCAGCAGTGATGGGGTCAAATGTTCCTGGCACAACCGCACGTTTCATTATGCGTCCTTCCTTATTAACGCTATTGATGTTTCACCGTAATCTTTTGATGAAACAATTGCCCATTCTAGCGCATTGAGCGCCTGAACGAGTTCAGGTTTAGAAGTTTTAGCAAGCTCGTAGCACAACAAAGCACTCGGTTTAAGAAAGCCTTTATCAAAATACTCCTTTACTCCTGCTAAAACCTTATGGGGAGAAACAGCATAGGGAGGATCAAGAAAAACCAGATCAACAGGTTGCTTTAACGATGATGCTACCAGCTTAAAAAAATCTGTTTTTATCACGGTATACCGAGAGGGTTCAATTTTTGTAGAGCGTAAATTTTCTTCAATAATTTTGATTGCCTCTGGCGCGCTATCGCAAAAAATAGCATAAGCGGCACCTCTACTTAAAGCCTCAATTCCCAAAGCGCCAGTACCTGCAAACGCATCCAAAACATAGCAGCCTTCTAAAGAGCCATTTGCACTTATTATTTTACTCATCAAAGCTTCTTTAACTCTATCGGTAGTGGGACGCGTAGCACTACCACTCAGCGCTTTTAAGGGCTTCCCTTTATGCTCGCCAGCAACAACTCTCATACCCTTTGTGCCTTTCATTTACCTACTTTTATCGGTAGATTTTAATAATTCAAGTTCACGAAACACTATACGTTGCTCTTCTTCAGTGCATGCCTTGCCGCACAAAACCTCTTTTGCATCAGCACGGGCGGCTTCTATGATTGCCTTATCGCGAACAACATTAACCAATCTTAACGCTGGCCTGCCATGCTGACGAACACCAAAAACATCGCCTTCATGCCGATGGAGTAAATCATATTCAGAAAGAGCAAACCCATCTTCTGTTTTTTCCATAGCCCGTAACCGCTCAAGTGCTTGAGGAGACTTAGAACGCGAAATCAAAAACACCTCACCAGCGACATCACCACGCCCAACACGCCCGCGCAGTTGGTGGAGTTGTGCTAAACCAAATCTATCAGCATCTTCTATGATCATTACGCTTGCCGTGGGAACATCAATGCCCACTTCGACAACTGTTGTTGAAACCAAGACATCAATCAAGCCACCTCTAAACGATTCCATAATTTCGTTTTTTTCTTTGCTTGAGAGCTTTCCGTGCAGAATTCCCACCCGAGCCTGAGGCACAACTTGATCTTGAATCATCTTGGCGTGGCTAAAAACCTCTTTTGAGGCAAAAACTATTGAATCAGATTCTATACCCCATTCAATAGCAGCATATTCAATACGTTCCTCAGTTTCGGCAGACTCTTTTTTGGTATCTTGCATCCCGATAAGCGGACAAATGATAAATGCCTGCTCGCCGCGCGCCACACAAGCCCTCAAGGCATCATAGGCAATACCTTCTTCAGAAAAATGGCAAACCTTAGTTGTTCTGCCTTTTTGCTTGGCAGGAGCCTGCTTAAGATAAGAAAGTGTTATATCGCCATATAAGGTAAGCGCATACGAGCGCGGAATGGGGGTTGCACTCATAGATAGCACATCAGCACCGGGCGCTTTTGCTATAAGCTTTTCGCGCTGTTCTACCCCAAAACGCTGCTGTTCATCGATACAGACAAATGAACAGCGGGCAAATAAAACATCGTCTTCCAATAAAGCATGAGTGCCAAAAAGCACCTGAAGCGAACCGGTTTGAGCACGATTTAACATTTCGGTGCGTGCCTCTTTTGACGTTGAACTGCTCAAAATATCCCAGCTAAATCCAAGCTGTTCCAAATAAGGGCCAAGACTTGCTGCATATTGCCAAACCAATACCTCAGTTGGCGCAATCATCACCGCTTGATTGCCCGACTCGCATACAGCAGCTAAGGCAAACAGCGAAACTATTGTTTTACCTGTACCAACATCGCCTAAAAGAAGGTGATTAAGCATAGAATCCTTACTCATTCCTGCAAGAATTTCATCAATTGCTGTTTGCTGATCTTGGGAAAGTGTAAAAGGCAACAAAGACTCTATTGCTGCTCTGGTGGCGGAGCTTAATTGTTGAGAATACGCTTGATAGGCTTGCTCTTTTATAACTCTCTCATGCAAAAGATACAATTCAAGAAAAAACAATTCTTCATAGATCAAACGCCGTTTTGCTTGGCGTACTTCTTCCAAAGAGTACGGAACATGAATCATGCGAAATGCCTGATAGCGAGAACATAATCGATACTTTTCTCGCAAGTAAAGCGGAAGCGGATCGTAAAGTCCACAAACGCTCTCTAAGGCATTGCGCACTATACGATAGATCAAGCGCCGAGAAAGTTTATTGTTAGCCGAATGAAGCGGCATAACAAGGCCATGCACCTGATCATTCTCTTCTACCTTTTCCCAATAAGGATTAGTAAGCCGCTTGAAACCAAAAGCAAACTCTACGGTTCCTGAAACGCGCAAGGTATCATGCTTTGATACCTGTTTAGCAAGCCACGGCTGATTAAAACACGACATAATGAGCGTTCCGGTTTCATCAACTAACGTCACCTCGGTGAGCGATACACGTGGATTACGTTTATTTACTTTGATTTCAAACACGCTTGCAACCAAGGTGCATTGCTCGCCAATCTGCGCCGTTTGAATGGTGCGAACAGTAGCCATATCTATATAGCGATACGGATAAAAGCTCAGTAGATCGCGCAACGAATATATGCCCAAAGCTGAAAAGGCCGAAGCGCGCTCAGAACTAACGAGTTTAACCTTTGAAATAGGCGCATCGAGTCGCAAACAAGCAGAAAGGCGGTCAAGAGACACCTCCTGATCCGCCTGATTTTCCCGCTGCTTTTTGGGTGTTTGCGATTGGCCCATTGCGCTCTATTCGACCGACAACACTATTGGATACAAAGGCTGGTCACCCCTATGTGCATCAACCTCAAGATCATCAAAGCTAGCTTCGATATTTTCAACCAAAGCATTAAACTCCTCATCGGTTATATCGCTGCCAGCAAGAATAGTAAGCGTATCAGCATCATGAGCATTCATGACGTTTAAGATGCCCAAAGTTGCCTCTTCAACACTTTGCGAAACAACTTCTATCGAGCCATCAGCTATACCGATAATGTCACCATCATGAATGAGATTACCGTGAGCATCTTTTGCATCTTTGATAGCATGAGTTACCTCACCAGTTTTAATTTCGCTACATGCCTCTATCATATTGGCAACATTTTCTTCCAAAGAAGCAGCCTCATCAAAAGCAAGCAACGCTGAAAATGCCTCAGGAACGCTGAGCGTTGAAACTACCGCACAAGGTTTTTCCGAAAGATCAGCACAGCTTTGAGAAGCCATAATAATATTTTTGTTGTTAGGAAGAATAATTACAGAATCGGCATTGATATTATCAACCGCATCAAGCAGCTCCTTAGTAGAAGGATTCATGGTTTGACCACCCGAAACAACATAATCAACGCCAAGGCTCTTTAAAATCGTTGCGTTACCTTCACCTGCAGCTACCGCAACAAACCCAATCTTTTTTGCCGCTTGATTTTGCTCAGCTTCAAGCTTGGCAACGCGCGTTTCACTCTGGAGCTTCATGTTGTGAATGAAGACTTCTGAAATTTGACCACGCTGCAAAAAATATGCCAGAACTTGATCAGGCGTGTTTGAGTGAACATGAACCTTAAATTTAGGAACTGAACCAACACACAATTCGCAATCACCCATAGTTGAGAGAAAATCAAGCGCTTCTTGAACATCAAGCACATCAGAATCAACCAAAAATTCGTTGCAATATATATAGGCAGAACCCTCCCAGTCATTAATTTGTTCTATCTCGACTTTAGGAGCAGCGCTAGGAGTAAACAAAAGCTCTTCACCTAGGCTTTCGCTACGACCTGTTAGCGCAGAAACAAATGAATCAAAAAAGATTGCCAGCCCAAAACCACCAGCATCAACAACGCCGTTTTCTTTAAGAACAGGAAGAAGCTCAGGGGTTCGCTGCACAGAAGCATATGCTTCGCTCACAATATATTGCATTGCCTCTTCGAGATCCATCTTCTTTTTACGTGCATGTTTTGCACCAGATGCGGTATCGCGTAAAACGGTGAGAATGGTTCCTTCAACTGGTTTACGCACCGCATTAAACGCAACTTCAACAGCACGAGCAAAGGCGGCATCAATAGAAGCCACATTAAAAGCATCATGATTTTCAAAACCCTCACAAATACCGCGAAGAATTTGAGAGGTAATAACACCCGAATTACCACGAGCCCCCATTAAAGCACCCGTAGTTATAGCGTGGCGTTTTTCCGCTGAGGTTGCTTTTGCTGGTAGCGTAGCAAGATTTTCTACCACCATAGCGAGAGTAAGAGACATATTCGTTCCCGTATCGCCATCTGGTACCGGAAAAACATTTAAGCGATTAATTTCATCTTTGCGAGCATCTAATGCCTTTGCCGCGCGGGCGATAGCATTAACAATATCGTTAGATGTGTAGTTGCTCATTATGATAGTGCTCCTCGATTTTTATCTTGATGATTCTCCCGTGTTAAAGACATTAGGGACGAACCTTGATTCCCTGAACATGAACATCAACACCTTTAAGAGAATCTTGAATAAAATCTTTCAAGGCAAAAGAAACCTGGTCAACGAGATTACTTGAAACAACATTTATATTGACACCGTGCTCAAGAATTACATACAAACTAACAAGCGTACCCTCTTCATCGCTTGAGATAACAACGCCACGATGGAGGCGAGAGGTTGGAAGGAGTCTTGCGATACCTCCAACAGCGTTTGGAGCAGTCATTCCAACAACGCCATAACACTGAAGAGCCGCATGACCTGCAACATCAGCAAGAACTTCTTCGGAAACGGTTAGATTTCCGGCAACTTCATGAGCCATAAGAATCCTTCCCAAAAACACTTCGCGCTACCTTCGCATTATGCGGTAACACACCGAAAGGGTAGTATAGCGCATCCGCTAAAGAAAGCTTCTTGCAAGCAGGCAAACAAACAAATCAAGCACATCGAAGCCTGTAAACATGGTATTTAAAGGTGATTATTCATAAAGCATGTAAGGGCCACGCCTAGCTTATGTTCTTTTTTGCATGTTTTGCATGTTTTAGCAAATCATACCCAAAAGCACTTGGAACAAAAGAAACGGTGTGTTATAGTTCTAGGGCTTTTGTAAATACCGGTTCAGCGCCGAATAAAATTATTGTGTAATTGGAGTTGATTCAAGAATGTCTAAGGTTTGTGAGATCTGCGGTAAAGCACCAAGCGCTGGTCACAATGTCAGCCACTCTCATCGTGTTACCAATCGTACCTTCCGTCCTAATATTCAGAAGGTAACCATCAAGGTAAACGGCAAAGTAAAGCGCGCTAATGTTTGCACCAAATGCTTAAAGGCGGGTACTGTCGAGCGCGCCTAATTTGCGGGTACAGCGCACGTAACCTTTTGTTCATTTTTCATATCAATACAATAAAAGGAGCGCTTTGAGCGTTCCTTTTATTGTGCTAAAAAATATCCGTACTAGTAAAGCCTTGTAAGTCATATGGAAATCCGAATCTTTGTGTCTGTTGCTTTAGCAACAATCCGATATCAAACAAGGACACCCGGAATACATGCATGACGGTTAATTCCCAATTCCCTTACGACGCTTAGCGCTTAAATTTATTCGTGATATTAAAAACATTTTTAATATCAGACATAGCATCAGAAAGTTCTGAAACTACCTCTTTCCCATCTTGATAAATCCCGTTGAGCGCACGTGCTCCCTCTTTCATGTTTTCTTTCATTTCATCAGAAAGAACCGATTTATGGCTTTCCCCCTCCTCTTGAGAAGCAGAACTGTTCGCATCGGAAGTTGTGGTGGCATGGTTGCTTTTAACGGAAGCCTGAAGCGTTTCGTCAGCCAGAGAGGCATCGAATTCATCGGAACCTTTACCAACATCTAAAGGCACAACTTTTGAACTCTTTTCGGTTTGAGTACGATGTTGCTGAGTTGTTTTTTCAACATCAACCATAACAAGATAGAGCCGATCATCAATACGATCAAGGCGCTTAGCGAGCCCTTCAAGTTCGCAAGGACATTCCTCGATTACCTCTTTAACATCTTCAAGGCGAGCAGCTAATTTTTCAACCATATCCAATGCATCTTGATTCATGCCTGACACTCCCATAAAACCTTACCGATACCGTTGCTTCATCGCACGTTGAATTTCGCGCTTAGAATCACGCTCTGCCATAGCAGCGCGCTTATCGTAGAGCTTCTTACCACGACCAACTGCCAACTCCAGCTTAACGCGTGAATTTTGGTCAAAATACATTTTCAAAGGAACCAGCGCAAGACCCTTTTCCTGTGTTTTTTGCACCAATTCACGAATCTGTTTGCGATGAAGCAAGAGTTTGCGTTTTCTATCGGGATCGGGATTGGCAAGATTGCCGTGGCTATAGGGCGCAATATGGAGATTGTTAAGCCATACCTCGTTATTGCGAATAAGGGCAAAACAATCAGTGAGCTGGCAGTTGTTTTCGCGCAACGAACAAACCTCGGTCCCTGTTAACACTATACCAACTTCGAGTGTGTCAAGAATTTCATAATCATGAAACGCTCTTCTGTTTTTCGCAATAAGTTTTGTTGCGCTTGCCATCACAAATCCTAAGTTCTTTTTCGTAAAAAAATTTTATACACCAGGAACAAACGAGACATCCTCATCCAAATCAAGAATGAACCGCTTTAATAAAGCAACGGTTGCCTCTAAATCTGTTAAACAAATTACCTCTGTTGGCGTATGCATATAGCGGAGCGCAATAGAAACTAACCCCGTAGGCTTGCCTCCTCGCTGTATCTGCATAGCTCCCGCATCGGTGCCGGTAACACGGGGCTCTGCCTCAAGCTGAAAAGGAATCTTCTCCTCTTTTGCAGCCATACATAAACGTTCAAAAATAACAGGATTAATATTTGGACCGCGAGCAATAACCGGACCACTGCCGCAAACCAGCTTACCATGCTTACTTTGATCGATACCAGGATAATCGGTAGCATGGGTTACATCGAAGGCAATCGCAATATCAGGATTAATGCCATACGTTGATGTTGTTCCGCCACGAAGACCAATTTCTTCCTGTACCGTAGCCGCACAAATATAATCGCCCGACGCTCCCCCAGCCTCTTTGAGCTCTTCCATTACACGCGTAATAATATAAACGCCCGCCTTGTCGTCAAAAGCGCGTGATACCGCCATCGACTTGCCAAATTTCTCAAAGCCAACACCAAAAGTAATAACATCACCAATACGCACTAATTTCTTAACTTTTTTAGCAGGCATACCAAGATCGATTACCAAGCTCTCAAGAGGAGTGACATTTTTGCGCTCATCTGCCTCAATAAGGTGAATAGGCTTGCGTCCAACAACACCGCAATAAGTGCCTGATTCAGTATGAACATCAACACGCAACCCTGGTAAAATGGCAGCATCAACACCGCCAACAGCGGAAACACTTAAATATCCCGAATCGCTGATGTAGGTAACCATCAAACCAATTTCATCCATATGGGCCGAAATCATCACCGAAGGAGCATTCCCGGTGCCCTTAAGGCAAGCATGAACCGAGCCCATAACATTGGTTTCAATCTCATCGGCCACTTCAGATAGGCGCTCTCTAACCAAAGAAGCAACTTGAACCTCATTGCCGGTAACGGAAGGAGTTTCAAGAAGCGATTTTAAGTATTTTTTATCAACTTTTTTCATGCGACCTCCAAACATTTTTTAAAAGTATACCCTCGCACGCATTATCGTGACTAAATAACATCTAACTTCTCGATGCTTTTTTAAATACCAATTTGCGCTCACGCGGAAGCGCTTCAGCAAGCACAACATGAATTTTTTGACCAAGACGAACAACTTGACCAGTATCGCTTCCGGTGAGGGTAAAGCGCAAAGGATCATAGGAAAAATACTCTTCTCCCAATTCGGTAATATCCATATATCCTTGGGCGGTATTTTCCAAACGAAGGGTTATCCTAAAGGTTGAAACACCCGAAATGAGAGCATAGAATTCTTTTCCCACGTCAGCTTGCATCAACTCAATAAGTTTAAGCATTTGGGATTCCTGTTCAGCCTTAGCAGCAACGCGCTCCATTTTAGATGAATGTTCTGCCATCCAGGGAAGAGTATGTTGTTGAGCTTGTGAGGTTTCGGTTTTACCAAAAAGAATTTCTTTGATAAAACGATGAACCAAAAGATCAGGATATCGCCTAATAGGGCTGGTGAAATGACAATAATGATCAATTGCAAGTCCATAATGAGAAGAAGGCTTTACGCTATATACCGCACGTTTCATGCTTCTTAATACCAAGATATTGATAAGCTCCCCTTCAAAACGGTCGCGAGCGCACGATAATACCTTTTGCAATGTTTTAGGGTTCCCCGAACAAAATGAATAGGCATCCAAAGTTTTAAACTCATCAAACTCTCGCAATATGTGATAGAGCGTTGCCAACATATCCCCATCAGGCTCATCATGAATACGATAAACACAAGAAGCATCCTGTTCAAACAGCCACTGAGCAACCAAGCGATTAGCTAAAATCATCGACTCTTCAATCATACGGGTAGCCTGCGTACGACGCCGATAGAAAACATCGCAAGGCACGCCTTGCGCATCAAGGCAAACCTTAGCTTCAACTCTATCAAAGTCCATACAGCCCGCATGCAACCTGCGTTCAAAGAGCTTTTGAGCAAGCTGGCTTGCCTCAATAACGGCCCCACGCACACATTCAGCTGTTTGTTGGGTAAGTTCTTTTGCCCCTTGAGGTATTGCACATTCCTTAAATTTCTCGTACCAATCAAACGAGTTTTGATTATCAAGCAAACACTGAGCTTGATCATATGATAAGCGTGCTTTTGATGTTATTACCGCAGGAAAAATGCGATATTCAACAACGGTTGCATCATTTCGTAATTCAGCTTCAACCGCCAAAACTTCACGGGGTTCACCAGAAATTAAGGAGCAAAGATTGTTGCTGATGTTTTCAGGAAGCATGGGCAACACCCGATCAACCAAATAAACTGAAGTTGCTCGCTTTCTTGCTTCAAGATCAAGAGCTGATCCAAAAGAAACATAACGCGAAACATCGGCAATATAGACACCAAGACGATAACCTTCTGAAGTTTTTTCAAGCGAAAGAGCGTCATCGTAATCGCGCGCATCAAAGGGATCAACACTAAATACCAATCGCTCCCGCAAATCCTCATAACCACGCAATAAAGACGTTTCAAAATCAAGTTCGCATTGACAAGCTTCCTTGATAGCTTGATCGCTAAATTGAGTTTCGAGCCTGTGGTTAGCAATAATTAAGTCAATGTCTAAAGCAGTATCGCCCTCATGTCCCAACACGCGAACAATGCGTCCCGTAGCAGCGCTATTGCGCGAAGGATATTCAATAATTTGAACTTCAACAATATCGCCATCGCAAACCCAAGGGAATTCTTTTCGTAAGGTAAAAATGTCATGATGAAGTGTTGGATCTTCCGGAACAACAACCCCAAAAGGTTCGGCAATCTCATAGCGACCAATAACGCTCTCTTGTGAGCGCATGAGAATTTTTGCTACTCTACCCGATTTTTTGCGATCTGAAAACGCAAGGTGTCTATCGACATCACGCACGGGTAAGGGAGCAACCTCAACCAAATCACCCGGAAAAGCGCCCTTGACCTTTGAAGCGGGAATAAAAAATTCTCCTTCAGAAGTTTTAACAAAACCAAACCCCCGAGCGGTAAGCTCAATAACCCCTCGAGGTCTTGCCTTGGTTGTTTTACGAGCTTTTGAACTACGACGAACCAAACGGCTCAATCCTTACTGCAATGCCTGAGAACTAGCAATCTCTATGGCAACTGTTTGCTGACTAGCTTCATTTGAAACGGTAATATCGGGAGAAACCCCCGACCCTTCAAGAGAACGACCGCTAGGCGTTATATAGCTTGCCGCCGTATAACGGAGAGCCCCACCAAAAGAAAGCGGCTGCATAACCTGAACCGTTCCCTTCCCTTGCGTTTGGGCTCCAACAATGGTAGCACGGCTAGATTCTTGCAAGGCTGCTGCCAAAACCTCTGCGGAGCCAGTCGTTCTTCCGTTAACAAGCACAACCAAAGGCAGATCAGTTACATTTTCTCCATCGGCTGATTTAAGCGTTGTGGTATCTTGCGTTTGAACTTGTACTACCGTGCCACTCGGTATAAACAGCGAAGCCATCTCAACTGCTTGTGTTAAATAACCACCTGGCACATCGCGAAGATCGAGCACAATCGAAGTTGCTCCTTCGTTAATTGCCTCTTGCAATGCCTGACGAACAAGATTGCTTGAATCTGATGAAATTTGTTTGAGTTCAATATAGGCAACAGCGTTATAAATTTCATACGTAACATTGGTGGTTGCCTGAGAAGAATATGTCAAGGTAGTGCTATAAAGACCGCTATTTGAGTTTGAATGATCAGAGCGCCGCCAGGTAATGTAAACAGAGTCGCCATCATTGCGGTTTAAGGCGCTTATCACTTCAGGTAACGACCATGAATCTTGCTTAGCACCATCTATCGAAACTATAGAATCGCCTTCTTGTATCCCAGAAGCTGCCGCATAAGATCCTGCAAAAACATCGACCACATAACAAGAACCATTATTCTCGCCAAACAAAACTCCAATTCCGCTATCCGCCTTAGACGAACCTTCTAAATATGAGTTATAGCTTTTTTCATCATAGTAATGCAGATAAGAGTCTCCTGTAGAAGAAATAAGAGCATTAATAACTGAAGTGGTAGCGCTATTAAGATCGTACGTATCCAAACTATCAGAAGCAAGAATTGACTCAACTTCACTCATACGACTTGAAACCGAATCTTGGCTTTGTAAGGCAGCGTTTTGCTCAGAGATCCGATCAGTCACCGTTAAGCCATCAAACCCAAGCGAAGTTAAGAGGGTGGTGTTTCCTCTGATTAAAAAACCAGCACAAAAAACCAAACATACGAAAATGCAGGCACCGAGTATTTTTACGATGCCTGCATTGCGCTTATAAGAAAGGAGCGCTTTTGATTTTTCTTCACGGGTGGCCACAATAAGTAACCTTTTCTTTTAAACCTTAAGATAACGACGCATAGCAAACATTGAGCCAAGCAAACCGATTACCAAACCAGCAATCAAAAGGGCTAAATAGATCATAATGAACCACGAAACATCAACCTGAATAGGAAGCCAAGGCAGAGCTGTTGAAACGCGCGGTAAAACAATGTTTCTCAATATTTCCATTACCGCAACAGCAAATACCGATCCAATAATTGCATGGAGCGCACCTTCTGCCAAGAATGGTCCGCGAATAAAGCCATTTGAAGCACCAACAAGACGCATGATAGCAATCTCTTTGCGACGAGCCAAAATGGCTAATCGGATAGTGTTGTTGATAAAAATGAAGGCGATAAAAATCAAGAGAGCGATTAAAGCAATACCGCCAATGCGAATTGCATTGGTTAGCGAGAACAATTTATCAACCGTTTTCTGACCATACTGCAAAGAATCAGAAGGATTGGAAGGGTTATCGCAAATCTTTTGGAACGTTGCATTGTTTTGAATCTTATCGGCAATATCAGAAACTTCCTGAGCTTCATTTAACTCAATATCAATCGAAGCTGGCAAGGGATTTTGCCCGTCAAGCTGATCAATAATATCAGGGTTTGAAGTCATTGAATTGGAAAAATTATCAAGCGCCTGCTCTTTAGTAGTAAAGGAAACGTTTGCAACCCCCTCAAGACCTTCGGCATATTCACGAACTTCATTGATATCTTTTTGCGAAGCATCATCTGCCACATAAGCAGTGATGGAGACTTGATTTTCAACCGAAGCAACCACGTTATTAATAACGAGACCACAGATTGCAAAAATACCAATAATAAGCAACGACAAGAAGATAGTAATAATTGACCCTAATGTTGTTGACAAATTACGGGTAAAGCCCGTTAGCGATTCACGAAAGAAATAAAAAATACTAGACATCGAAACCATACACTCCTCGGTCTTGGTCACGCGTAAGACGTCCTTTGTCTAAGGCAATAACGCGACGACGCATATTGTCAACCATTTCACGGTCGTGCGTGGCAACAAGAACAGTAGTTCCTGTACGATTAATGCGTTCAAGCAAATCCATAATTCCGCGTGAATTCTGAGGGTCAAGATTACCCGTAGGCTCATCACAAATAAGCAAGGGTGGACGGTTAACAATAGCACGAGCAATACTTACGCGCTGTTGCTCACCACCCGAAAGCTGATCAGGGCGTTTTTCAAGTTTGTCTTGTAGGCCAACCAAACGAAGCACTTCAGGAACTTGTGTTCTAATAACATGACGAGATTTACCAATTACCTCAAGCGCAAACGCTACATTTTCAAAAACCGTTTTATTGGGCAACAACTTAAAATCTTGGAAAACACAACCAATATTGCGGCGAAGATATGGAACGCGCCAATTACGCATATTGGTGAGATCTTCATCGGCAATATAAATATGACCTTGAGTTGGTTTAATTTGCCTGATTAAAAGGTTGATAAACGTAGACTTTCCTGAACCTGAATGCCCTACCAAGAAAACAAATTCTCCTGGAAAAATATGCAGGGAAACATCGTTGAGTGCAGGATTTGTTGGTTGAGCAGCATAAATTTTAGTTACGTGCTCAAATGTAATAACTGGATTACCCATTTGTTGGGGAGCTGATTCTACATTAACTACGGGAAGTGATTCAGAAAGCTGTGAAGTTATCTGATTAACACTCTGTGGCGCAGTATGCATACCGACAGGCTCCCTGCCGAAATCATTTGTCACAGTATGCTCCGTTCATATTGTTTGTTCTGAGACTTATAAAATTATACCAAATGTCATTTTCTAGCTAAAACCTTCTTCACAGCTTGCACAAGTGAAGAAGCATCTAAATGAAAATAGCTCATCAATTCTTCAAATTCGCCCGATTTACCAAAGGTATCTTTAACGCCAACCAACTCAAGAGGAACAGGATTATTCTGAACACAAAGCTCGCTTACCGCCGAACCAAGACCTCCGTACACCGAATGCTCTTCGGCAACAACGCCGCATCCTGTTTTTGAAAGTGACGCAAGAATAGTTTTGCCATCGAGCGGTTTTACGGAAAACGCATCGATCACCTCAACCGAAATTCCCTCTTGATCCAACAATTCAGCAGCTTTGAGTGCCTGTGCAATTTCTACCCCACAGGCAATAATAGTTGCGTCTGTTCCCTCTTTAAGCACATACGCCCTACCTTCTTCAAGCTCAACATCTTCTGCATACACAGAAGGAAGTGTTGCGCGACCCATACGAATATAGGCTGGACCAGGTGTTTGAGCGGCAAGTTTGATGGCCGCACGAGCCGCTGCATAATCGGCAGGAACAAAAACTCTCATATGAGGAAGACCTCGCATGAGTGAAATGTCTTCAAGCATTTGGTGCGAACCCCCATCGGGGCCAACCGATATGCCTGCATGAGTAGGCGCAATTTTAACATTAAGATTTGAGTATGCTACGGTATTGCGAATTTGGTCATAAGCACGACCAGTACCAAACACCGCAAATGAACCCGTAAAAGCAACGTTTCCTGCAAGCGACAAGCCGGCCGCAACATCAATCATATTTTGCTCAGCAATGCCAACATTAAAAAGGCGCTCTTCATTTTCCGGAGAAGCTTGGCCAAAAGTTTTTGTGGTTGTTGAACCGGTAAGATCAGCATCAACCGCAACGATACTTAATCCTTCTTTCGCCAATTCGGCAAGCGTTGCGCCATAAGCTGCACGAGTAGCCCTCGAAACGGTTTTTTCTTCTGGATTAGCTAGTTTAACCACAATTAACCTCTTAACATAATTCTTCAAGTGCTGCTTTTGTTTGCTCATCGTTGGGCGCTTTGCCATGCCATCCAACCTGATTTTCCATGAAAGAAACACCCTTACCTTTAATGGTATGAGCAATAACAACTTTAGGAACTTGAGTGGAGGATTTTTTTAGCTCAGTAAATAATTTGATAAGCTCATCTATGTTGTGTCCGTCCGCCTCATAAACTTCCCAGCCAAATGCCGCAAACTTTTCATTCAAAGAACCACTTGAACACACCTTTTCAACATTGCCATCAATTTGCAAGCCATTGGCATCAACAATGGCAACAAGATTGCCAAGATTTTGATAAGCTGCAAACTGAGCAGCTTCCCAAACCTGACCTTCTTGACATTCTCCATCCCCCATTACCGTAAACACACGCGCGCTGTTTCCTTTCAAGCGAAGGCCAGCCGCAAGACCCGCAGAAATAGATAAACCTTGCCCTAAAGAACCGGTAGAAACTTCTACTCCTTCTAACAGGTTGCAATCGGGATGACCTTGAAGCCTTGTTCCTAACTTGCGCAAAGTCATAAGCTCTTCGCGAGGAAAATAGCCCGCTTCTGCTAAAGCAGCATATAAAGCTGGAGCAGCATGCCCCTTTGCTAAAATAAAACGATCCCGTCCATCATCAGAAGGATTTTTAGGATCATAGTGCATCACGCCCCCAAAATAGAGAGAAGCTAAAATATCGGTGCACGAAAGCGATCCGCCCGGATGTCCACTACCTGCCGCATGGAGCATGGTGATAATATCTTTGCGCATAGCACGCGCTTTTTCTTTGGCTAGCTGAACGTCCATTGTTTCCTCTCAGATGTAAACCTTGCTTTTATGCCTAACGCGATGCTCTCCAACGATGATACCCAATAATAAATTCTTCAATATCGCCATCAAGAGCAGCTTCAACATTTCCGCTTTCGATATTACTACGGGTATCCTTAATCAGTCGATACGGATAGAGCACATAATTTCTAATTTGACTGCCAAAGGAATTATCCATCTTCTCGCCTTTGAGAGCAGATAATTCCTCTTGACGTTTTTGCTCTTCTATTTCATAGAGCTTACCGCGCAATACGCGAAACGCGGTTTCTTTATTTTGAATCTGAGACTTTTCGTTTTGACAGGTAACCACGATGCCGGTGGGAAGATGAGTAAGCCTTACCGCAGAATCGGTAGTGTTAACACTTTGCCCACCCGGACCACTTGAACGATATACATCAACACGTACATCGCTTGGATCAATTTCTATCTCGATGTCGTCATCGGGTAAAACAGGAATTACCTCAACAGCAGCAAAGGTGGTATGACGGCGTTTCTTTTCGTCGGTAGGAGAAATGCGCACTAAACGGTGCACCCCTGTTTCGCTGCGCAGCATACCATAAGCATTTTTTCCTTCAACTTGAAAGCTTACATGATCAAGCCCAATTCCTTCACCGGGGACCAAGTCAAGAATCTTTTGCTTCCACCCTTTTGAATCGGCATAACGAGAATACATACGATAGAGCATCTCAGTCCAATCCTGGGCTTCTAAGCCACCACTACCCGGATGAATACTCACAATGGCATCTGCTTTGTCGTAGCGACCCGTAAACCATGATTCAATTTCAAACGAATCAAGCATTTCTTCCAAGCGAGTAAGTGCTTGAATATACTCCTTCTCAAAAGAAGCATCTTCTTTCATGAAATCATAAGCCGTTAGAGCATCTTCATATAACTGATGTGCTTGATCATAGCGATCAAGCACATCTCGTATGTCCGATGCCTCTTTAGAAGTGCGCTGGGCGCTTTCGGCGTTATTCCAAAAGTCAGGGCTTGCAATTTGTGCATCAAGACCAGCAAGAGTGGCCTGTTTTTCATCAATATGCAAATATGATTTAGCATCACAAAGACGCTGTTGCGCCTCTTCTAACACAATCATCCCTGTACGACCCTACTGATGAGCACCATGGCATTTTTTGAATTTTTTACCTGATCCACAAGGACAAGGATCGTTGCGACCAACATTGGCATAAGGGTCATTTTTATCTTTTTCAATAGTTTTTGTTTTTGCCTCTTCAGGCTTAGGAGCTTGCTGAGGCACACCTTGGGCTTGAGCACCTGCTGCTTGTACGCGCTGACTAGTTGTTGAACTTTCATTGAGCGCCTCTTCGGGGTTTGAATAGGTGACATTTCCGTCAAGCGGCGTTTGCTCTTCAGGGATCTCTTGAACAATCATAGGAGCGCGCAATAAGAACCGCAAAAAGTCTTCATAAATTGATGCTGTCAATGCAGCAAACGCACGATGGGCCTCCTCGCGATATTCAACAAGAGGATCGCGATGACCATACGCACGCAAACCAATACCGCTCTTCAGATAATCCATTTCTTGCAAATGAGACATCCAACGTGTATCGATAAAACGCAACATAACCTGAGATTGGATATCTTTAAATACTGGCCCTACCTGTTCAGCTTTAGCACTATAGCGCTCTTGTAAACACTCGCTAATTTGCTCAATCAGTGTATCAACGTCGTCTTCATGGTCAAATGAATCGAGTGTTAAGGTAGCATCTCCCGTCATCTGAGCGAGCCAATTTTGCAATGCCTCAACGTCCCAATCGTCACTTGCGTCTTTTTTAGAGCACCACTCAAGCACATTACTCTCAACGGTATCGGCAATAATCTCAGGCATACGCTCAGAAAGATCTTTACCATCAAGAATTGCATTGCGCTCGTCATAGATGGCTTTGCGCTGCAAGTTCATAACGTCATCGTATTCCAAAACATTTTTACGAGCAGCAAAGTTAACAGATTCAACCTGACGCTGAGCAGACTCAATTGCCTTAGACACCATCGATGCCTGAATGGGCATATCTTCAGGAAGATCGGTGCGCTTCATCATATTGCCAATGGAATCCATCTTATTGCCGCCAAACAAGCGCATAAGATCATCTTCAAGAGAGAGATAGAACTGCGTTACTCCCGGATCGCCCTGGCGTCCGGAACGACCACGCAACTGGTTATCAATACGACGACTTTCATGGCGCTCGGTACCGATAACACACAAGCCTCCCGCTGCACGAACCTCATTTGCCTCAGAGGAGGTAATTTCTTTAGCACGAACTAACGCAGCATTTTTCTGTTCTTGCGTTGGTTCATTATCTTCATCAACAAGCTCCAAAACAAGCTCTTCAGCTAAAACATCGGGGTTACCGCCAAGCAAAATGTCGGTACCACGACCAGCCATGTTGGTAGCAATAGTTACTGCCCCCTTGCGACCTGCCTGAGCAACAATGGATGCCTCTCGTTCATGGTTTTTAGCGTTTAATATTTCATGAGAAATACCACGCTTGCTCAAAAGACGGCTTAGACGCTCAGAGCTTTCAATAGAAACCGTACCAACCAAACAGGGTTGCCCATTTTGATGGCGCTGCGCAATATCATCTGCAACTGCACCAAACTTGGCATCAATAGTCCGATAGATTAAATCATTGCGATCATCACGAATAACGGGCTTATTAGGCGGAATAGCCATAACGGGAAGCTTGTAAATTTGCCTGAATTCAGAATCTTCCGTCATCGCAGTACCCGTCATGCCAGATAGTTTGTCATACAAACGGAAATAATTCTGAAGCGTAATGGTAGCAAGCGTTTGATTTTCTTGCCGAACTAAAACATGCTCTTTTGCCTCAAGTGCCTGATGAAGGCCCTCAGAATAACGACGACCTTCCATGATGCGGCCGGTAAACTCATCAACAATTTTTACTTCGCCATCAACCACAACATAATCAATATCGCGATGGAATAAAAATTGAGCTTTTAAAGCCTGCTGCAAATGATTAGGAAGCTGGCCTGCTGGATCGCCGTAAATATCTTCAATGCCCAACTGAAACTCAACTTTTTCAAGACCGGTCTCAGTGGTATAAATTGTTTTTTTGGCCTCATCCATCTCAAAATCAACGCCCTCTTTTAACGAAGGCATAACAGCGGCAAATCGCTTGTAAGTATCTGCAGCCTGAGAACCTGCACCAGAGATAATTAAGGGGGTTCGCGCTTCATCAATAAGAATTGAGTCAACCTCGTCAACAATGGCAAATGAATGCCCTCGCTGCACACGACGATCGGCACGGGCAACCATATTGTCGCGCAAATAATCAAAACCAAATTCTGAGTTGGTGCCGTAGGTAACGTCTGCCTTATATTGAGGAATTTTTTCTTCAGGACTCATACCATTTTGAACAAGCCCTACTGTCATTCCCAAAAATCGATATACCTGACCCATCCACTCACTGTCGCGCATAGCCAAATAATCGTTGACGGTAACAATATGAACATTATCACCTGAAAGGGCATTAAGATAACCTGCCAAAGTTGAAACAAGCGTTTTACCTTCGCCGGTTTTCATTTCAGCAATTTTTCCATCATGCAGTGCCATGCCACCAATAAGCTGAACATCAAAATGTCTCAGACCTATCGTTCGTTTACTTGCCTCGCGAACAGCAGCAAACGCTTCTGGTAAAAGCTCATCGAGGGTTTCGCCCTGGTTTAAGCGTTCCCTAAATTGTGGCGTTATCTGCGATAGCTCCTCGTCGGATTTATTCTGCATTTCAGGTTCGATGCTGTTAATCTTCTCAACAACCTCTTGATATTTTTTTAAGGGCTTTCCTTCACCCATATTCAACAATTTTGAAAAAAGGCTCATATTTCACTCTTCCTTAATATGCTGCAACCACTCTACCATAGCTCACGACCCACAAGAACACATCACCCCAAAGGAACCCTTCTCACGACAGTTCTTCCAAAATCTCTTCATAGAGCTGGCCTACACGCTTGGAATTTTCAACTCCATACCTATCGATCATAGTATTTCGATGACGTACAAAAACATTGATAGCTTTAGAATACTGACCGGATGCCCTAAATATTTTCATGAGCATATAGCAAGAATCTTCACGCGCGCTATCGCAAAGAAACGCCTTCTGGATGAAACGCGTGCTTAAATCAATGTTCTTTTGCTTGGCGAGTACTCCCGAAGCAGCCATTAGAGCATCCACTAAGCGATTACGCAAAACCCTACTTTGAGCAGATATTTCAGAACAATCAGCCCCCGGCAATAATGAACTGCAACATACACGCTCTATCCACTCGAGGCAATCACCATAGCCCATCGAAGGCATTCTTCCATTGATGAGGTCATCGCATATTTTTTCAAGGCTGATTATGTCAGAATCAACATAATCAGCATTAAGCTGAATTGACTGAGGGGTCGAAATAAAATAGGGACAATTTCCTTTTCCTCGCTCAAATAACCTTTTGGTGTAACTCCATAAATTATAAAAATTTTGACGGCTTTTCTCTTCGCTTGAATCGGGCCATAACACTCTGCCAAGCCAATTCCTCGAAAGTTCTCGCTTGTGATTTAAAACAAGCAACGTAAGCAGTATTCGTGCCTTTGAACGAATTGCACCACTTTGAGGAAACGGCTCACCCAATCGTGTAACTCTAAAACCGCTCAAGAGATCAATTGAAAAATCTTTGGGCAAACTACCGTGGTTTACAAGAGGATCTGGCTGACCTTCCGTATGCAAATCTCCAACACGAGTTAAAACCATGCTGCAATAATCAGAATTGCCAATATTTCCAAGCGCCTGAGCATAATATAGAAGATCTATCTCGCGTTTTAGCTTACCCTCACCCATTGCCTCAACAAGATCTACCACTTCTTGAGAATGCCCACAACGAATACAAAGACGCCCATATGTTTGAAAAATTACCAATTGGCGCTCAGGGGGAAGCATTTCTTTTGCAAGCAAAAGCGCACATGAAAACTGTTCTCTTCTGATAAGTATTCTGATTGCATGTTCTGCAAGATCTTCCACCGAAGCCACCAACGAAACCGCAAGCAACTGAGATGCACTGTTTTTAAATATCAGACAACGATCATAAAGCGATAAAGGGAGCGCACTAAATGTTGCAAGATCCAACCGCACACCACAATGAGGATATCGTTTTGCCACATCATTGAAGCGCTGCATGAACGATTCATTAAACAACGAAGCAAGCTCTGTCTTTGTTCCTTGCCCAAAACATATAAGCAACGATTCAAAAAGCTCCAATTCGTTCTGTACGGTTCGTTTGGTTATCAAAGAGGCAAACGAACTCATATCTTTTTGAGGATAAAACGCCACAAAAGGAATGGTTTCAAACCCTTTGTGATTTGCATCAAGTTCTTTACCTTGGCGTTTTATCTCCTTGAGCTCATCGTCGGTTAAGAGCAAATCGTTTGCCCTAAGTAAACATGTTGAAAAACCCTGCTCTTCAAGATCGGGCTTTATCTTGCAGGTAATAACGATTTCGCAATGTTGATTAACAAGATATGAAAGAAGAAACGAAAAAACTCTTAATGTTTTAGCGTCAAGCATTGGTAAGGCATCAAACACCACCACATCAGCTTTTCCTAACGTCATACAGAGCTTATGAAGTAATTCTCGTTTTGAAAATGAATGCAGAAAGAGCTTCTTTTGTGCATCAACCCAACAAATTTTTTTGTTATCGCAAAGCGAGTGCACGTATTGGTACGCCAAAACACTCTTTCCGTACAAAGACGGACCCTCAATAATGCAAACACGATCGCTCCTCTTCTTCATCGTTTGCAGCAATGAAGAACGTTCAAAAAACTTTAATTGCGACAATCTAGCCGGAATTCCAGCCTTAGAAACATTATGTTCTGCGGAAATATCCATGCAGCCTCCAATACTGGAAGCATCACTCATAAAAAATTATAGCCGGCGAACCGGCGCGCCTTTATTATAAAGTAATCCTAGGAAAACCCATGTCAAACGCTACAATCAATCGGAATTCGGTTAAAATTTTAATGAGAAAAAAATAGATCTGGAGGTCTTCTCAACAACGTCTTGACGGTTTGCAAGCGGCAGCGTTGAAATATTTCCTTCCAAGACTTGACTATTTATAGCAAAATCCTTAATATATCAACTCGCGCTACAACCACCATAGTGGTTGATGCATTGGGGTGTCGTCTAATGGTAGGACAGCGGTTTCTGGTACCGTATGTGAGGGTTCGACTCCTTCCACCCCAGCCAAAAAAGAATGGCCTCGTCGTCTAGCGGTTTAGGACGCCGCCCTCTCAAGGCGGAGATCGCCGGTTCGAATCCGGTCGAGGCTACCAAATTTCCAAAGCCAAGCCTATGCTTGGCTTTTTTATTCCGCTACCAAATCGAACTCCACTACCACATCCTCGCCGTTAAACTCAATAACCTGTGGTTCAGGCTTTTTGAAGGTTGTTCCATCTTCAAGTACCGGAGTGGTATATACCGCCAAGGTGTATGTTCCACCCGAGATGATATCGTTTATAACCTTATCCTCATTTGGTTGGATTTTTGAAACTATTTTTGGTTGAGGATCGTTTGAAGGATCACCATCAGTTAATAGATCCTTAGCATCATAGTTATAGATTGCAAGTTCTGTTTTGGTGGCAGAATCGCTCCAGTTAGCGCAATTAACACGCGCTTTTACTGTTGCTCCGTCAGAGCACAACAAAAAAATACACGCAACAATGAGAACTACAGCAATAACACCCAACGAAACTTCTATTGTACGAACAAGACGATGTTTTTGCTTATCGGTTAAACTACTCAAAAAGCCCCCTTTATTGGGCTTTTTACACTGTCCTAAAGAAGTTCCCTCATAGGTGTTTGCAGGTTCTTCTTTCTTAGAAGAATTCTCTATTTTTGAAGGTTTTGAGTTTTCCATACTACTGCTGTCCTACTCTATTTTCGTTTTCTTCTACCAAACTGCGAGCCTTTTCGAGCGGTTTTTTTCAGATCTCCTAAGATATCTTCTTCACTTCTTCCTTCCAAATGCCCTCTAAGAGTAACAATCTGATCACGCAAAGAAGCAGCTTGCTCAAAATCCATAGCAGACGATGCCTCAAGCATTGCTTCTTCAAGCGATGCAATAATACGCAAAACTTCACTGCGCGAAGCATCAGCCAAAGCTTTGTTTATCTCGTTTGGTGATTGCTTCCCCTCATCCGTTTCAAGGTAATCGGTAATATCGCTAATCCCTTTTTTAACCGTTTGAGGAATAATATGATGCTTTTCATTAAAAGCAATCTGCAAATTCCTACGACGCTCAGTTTCATCCAGGGCCTTTTTCATAGAATCGGTAATTTTGTCGGCATACATAACCACCTCACCATGAACATTGCGCGCAGCACGACCAATCGTTTGAATCAATGAGCGATAATTGCGCAAAAAGCCTTCTTTATCGGCATCCAGAATTACCACCAACGAAACTTCTGGCAAGTCAAGCCCCTCACGCAATAGATTGATACCCACTAAAACGTCAAATTCGCCTTTACGAAGTGAACGAAGAATCTCAACGCGCTCAAGCGTTGCAATATCGGAATGCATATAACGCGCACGAACTCCCTGATCAAGCAAATGATCGGTTAAATCTTCCGCCATACGCTTAGTGAGCGTAGTGATGAGTACGCGCTCATCTTTTTTTGCTCGCTGTTTTGAAAGATCGATTACATCGTCAATCTGAGAGGCGGTGGGTTTTACCCTAACCTGCGGGTCAAGCAAGCCTGTTGGTCTAATGATTTGCTCAACCACATCCTCGCTTACCCGCTCTTCATAATCTCCTGGAGTTGCAGAAACATAAACAAATTGCGGAACCCGCTGCTCAAACTCATCAAAACGAAGCGGCCTGTTATCCAAGCACGAAGGTAGCCTAAATCCATGCTCTGTAAGGGTGATTTTTCTCGATCTATCACCTTCATGCATTCCTCGAATTTGCGGCACCGTAACATGGCTCTCATCGATAAAGCAAAGAAAATCCTGGGGGAAATAATCGATGAGCGTATAAGGCGGCTCTCCCGGCTTGCGCCCATCGAGATGACGCGAATAATTCTCAATCCCTGAACAAAAACCCATCGTCTCAATCATTTCAATATCATATGATGTACGCATTTCTAAACGCTGAGCTTCTAAGAGTTTTCCCTCTTCCTTAAATTGGCGCAAGCGATCACGCAGTTCGTCTTGAATAGTATGAATAGCACGCTCAAGTGCAGGACGTGCAGCAACATAGTGAGAAGCGGGCCAAACAGGAAGTGCTTCATAGGAATTTAAAACCTCTCCCGTTACCCGATCAATTTCTTTGATCTCCTCAATTTCATCCCCCCAAAATTCAACCCTAATAGGATTATCGGCATAGGGCGGAAAAATATCGAGCGCATCGCCTCGCACCCGAAAGGTACCACGCTGCAAATCATAATCGTTACGATCATATTGAATATCTATGAGCTTTCTTATCAGCTCGTCTCTATCCTGTTCTATCGATGTATCCAGAAAAACTGCCATACCGGCATATTCCATCGGTGAGCCAATACCATAAATACACGAAACTGAAGCAACAACAATTACATCGCGACGAGAAAGCAAGGCAGCCGTTGCCGCATGACGCAGTTTTTCAACCTCCTCATTGATTGAAGCATCCTTTTCAATAAAGGTATCGGTGGTAGGAACATAAGCCTCGGGCTGATAGTAGTCGTAATATGAAACAAAATAAACAACCGCATTATTCGGAAAAAAATCTTTAAGCTCAGCAGCAAGCTGTGCGGCAAGAGTCTTATTGGGGGCCAAAACAAGCGTGGGCTTTTGCACCGCCTCAATAGTCTTGGCCATGGTATAGGTTTTACCTGAGCCGGTTACCCCTAAAAGCGTTTGATAGCGAATGTTATTTTGAATATTACAGGCCAGCTCTTTAATAGCCTTAGGTTGATCGCCCGCAGGTTCATACGAAGACACAACCTCAAACGGTTGAGAAGAAAGACGCGAAGGAGCAAGCTTGCCCTGCATCTTAACTCCCTCTAAGCTTGATAGATGACTCATGTGCCCCTACACCCCCTCACATCCATCATGCGCAACTAGCACATTACAGATGGTGCTGTTGTTTAAAAGAAACCCACCAGGTGTTAATTTGCTCTTCAAATTCTTCTACCGTACCATCGTTGGTAAACACCACATCGGCAATAGCCAGGCGATTTTTTTCTGGCACTTGATTAGCAAGGCGATTGCGAGCATCTTCTTCAGAAAAACCGCGATACTTCATCAAACGTTTGATGCGCACTTCTTCAGATGTGGTAACCGCAATAACGAGATCGGCATTATCGGCAAAATTATCGCGACCATCTAAAATAGCCATTTCAAGAACTACTACCTTGTGAGTTTTACCCAGCTCTTCAAGCGCGGCTAAACTACCTGAATATACAAACGGCAACGTAATAGAATCAAGAAGTTTAGTATTTTCTGCCGAAGAAAATGCCTTAGCCGCAAGAGCCGCACGATTAATTTCACCCGCATCATCAAGGATGCTCGTGCCAAATGCTTTAGTAAGTGCATGTTTAACTTCAGGCTTCAATAAATTCTGATGCCCTATTACATCAGCCTGAACGGTAGCTGCCCCATGAGCCTCTAAAAATGAAATGAGCGTTGATTTTCCGGAACCAATTCCTCCGGTAACAAATATCTTAATCATAGAGTCTATAGTAACAAAAAAAACGGTGAGATCTATATCGACCTCACCGTTTGAACACGCTTATGCTTGAAAGCTAACCTTATTCAGCCTCTGGCGCAGGAGCCTCTTCTTCCTTTACCTCAGGCTCTTCAACAGCAATTTCGAGACCTAACTCCTCAGCTGCAGCCTTCATAGATAAGGAAATGCGGCGGCGCTCAACATTTACATCCATGACCTTTACCTTAACGGTATCGCCAACATGAACAACCTGTGCAGGTGAATCAATGTGCTTCAAAGCCATTTCAGAAATGTGTACCAAACCTTCTACGTTATCGCCCAGTTCAATGAATGCACCAAACGGAACAATCTTGGTAACTTTGCCATCAGTGATAGTACCAACAGGATAGGTTTCTACAAGCTTAGTCCAAGGATCTTCAGTGGTTTGCTTAAGGCCTAAGGAAATGCGCTCACGCTGCAAATCTACATCGAGAACCTCAACCTCAACCTCTTCGCCAACCTTAACAACCTCAGAAGGATGGTTTACGTGGCTCCAAGAAAGCTCGGAGATATGAATAAGACCATCAATGCCGCCAAGATCGACAAAAGCACCAAAGTCTACAATTGAAGAAACCGTGCCCTTCAAGCGCATACCCTTAGTGAGCTTCTCGAGAATTTCAGCACGCTCATTTTTGCGGCCTTCCTCAAGAAGAACACGACGAGAAAGAACAACGTTATTACGGTTACGATCCATCTCGATAACGCGAGCTTCAATCTCGGTACCAAGATAAGCAGTAAGATCTTTAACACGACGAAGATCAACCAAAGAAGCAGGCAAGAAACCACGAAGACCAATATCAAGGATTAAGCCGCCCTTAACAACCTCGATAACTTCGCCCGTAACAACTTCTCCGGCCTTAAACTTGTCTTCAACCTGAATCCAAGCACGTTCATACTCAGCACGCTTTTTAGAAAGAATAAGGCGACCATCTTTGTCTTCTTTTTGAAGAACTAAAGCTTCAAGCTTATCGCCAAGGTTAACAACCTCAGATGGATCAGCATCTTTGCGGATAGAAAGCTCACGTGCAGGAATAACACCTTCGCTCTTGAATCCGATATCAACGAGAACCTCATCGTGCTCGATCTTAACAACGGTACCATCGATGAGATCGCCCTCATCAAAATCGGTCAAAGTACCGTCGATCATCTGGTTCATTTCTTCATCAGAAACGTCTTCGAATTCGATAACGGACGTGTTTTTGATTTCGGTCAAAACGGACCCCTTTCAAAAAAAATTTCGGGGACCCTTCGTACGTGTTTGTAGTTAAACATTCACATGTATGTTACGAAAAACTCGCCAACAACAAACATGTTCTCGGGGGCCAACAATTACTCTGCCTGCTTCTACACAGACCTTTTGAGTATACCATACCCCAAGCTTTACACGTACTTATTTTCTTTTAAGTAAATTTAACAAAAGACA
>CAVJWZ010000007.1:0-41029 GCA_963653545.1 uncultured Eubacteriales bacterium
GCATGTTGAATGCATAATTTTGCTGACGCAAGTGGTAAAAAAGAGCTTGATTCTCGACAGTCAAAGATAAACAAAACACAGAAAGAAGGTCGCAAAGCATATGAAAATGAAAAAGAATCCGTATGGAAGCAAAGAATTAGAATTTGCCATTTTTTGCATCGAAAATGTAGCTTCGCGGCTAAACGTTAATGCACAGAAAGTATATGCAGCCTTAAGTGAGCAAACGGATATTTTAAATGGATATATTATTCCAGAATATGAGGTACTACATACACAGAGCAAAGACTACATCGTAGAAGATATAATCGATCTTATGAAAGAAAGGGGTGTGAAATTGTGATTGTATATCACGGCTCATTTGTTATTGTTGATAACCCTGATTTGAAGCACTCCAGACCAAATGTTGATTTTGGAAAAGGATTTTACGTCACACCCATATACGAGCAGGCAGAAAAATGGTGTAGTCGATTTAAACGCCGCGGCAAAGATGGTATTGTATCGCGCTATATGTTTAACGAAGATGCATACCAAACATTAAAGGTACTAACATTTGACGCCTATTCAGAAGACTGGTTGGATTTTATCCTGAACTGTCGCAGAAGCCAAGACGTTACAGATTACGATCTCGTTATTGGCGGTGTTGCAAATGACAGAGTCTTTAATACGGTTGAGCTTTATTTTGATGGTTTGATCGATAAAACAGAAGCCATCAATAGATTGCGATATGAAAAGCCAAATTTGCAAATAGCGTTCCGAACAGAAAAGGCACTTTCGTATTTGCAATTTGAAGGGAGCGAAAGGCTATGAACGCAAATCCGATTCTCCTACAAAAAAAGTATGCTCGCGTAGTAGAGCTTTTCGCAAAGCATAATGGGTTCAGCCTTGATCAGGCACTAGATATATTCTATCGCTCAGAGTTGTATAAACTGATGAGCGAGGGAGTATCGGATATGCATTGCATGAGCGATGAATACCTAGCAGAAGAGCTTAAAGAAGAGCAGCAAGCGAAGAATCCAAACTACGCTTCCAAAAGCCCTTCGGCATCAAGATAGTCTATAAAGGTATCCAAAATCAATGCTGTTCTTTGCTCGATATCGCTTTCAGTAAAATCTGTCTTGTTATGAGCCAAATTCTTGAGTTCACTAATCTCGGTTGCTTTTTTGTCATTACCCTTTTTGTCTCGATAGGGGTCGGGGGGTCGGACAATTTTCTGGACACTCTAGGCTGCAAAGCCTAACGATAATCTGTATTCTTTTGGACTGAGCCAACCTAGTGATTTTTTCCTTCTGTCCTCATTGTAATACCTAATGTATTCTCCTAATTGCGAGCCGAACTCATCAAATGTAGTGCCTTTCCAGTCTCGATAGTAGAAGAACTCGTTTTTAAGTCACCCAAAAAACCCTTCGCACGCTACATTGCCTGACAAATCAAGATGCTGATCTCTTTGGCACACAAAAGCAACCGAAGCTATCCCCAATGATAATTATGCTCGCAATTAAAGCGATTTTTTGCTGGAATTGTAAGGTAAATAAGGCTTGGTGTTGCGCAAACCAAACCCAATCGTGCTTGCATTATGTAAAAACGAAGAGGTTTGCGGAGTAATAGCTCCCGCAATACCAAAAGCAAGCAATCCGGAGTTAAGCAACATAACATCTTTAAAAGAAGCGGTTAAACGCTTGGTTAGCCCTTCGCTTAAAATGCGTAAATTAACAAGCGAATGTAAATCGGTATCAGAAAGAACGATATCGGCGACTTCTTTTGCGATATCCGAACCCTGTCCCATAGCAAGACCAACATCGGCTACATTAAGCGCAGGAGAATCGTTAATTCCATCACCCACCATGGCAATAGCGACCCTTTTTTAGCATCCATGACAACACCTTTCCTTCGATTTGCCACGCCCTCATTTACAATAGCTTGATGTCTATACTAGCTTATTTAAGGGTTTGTAAGGCGCCAAAAACTATTTGCGTTTATCAATCTTGCGAACCGCAAGATTGCAGCCACTCTGAACAACCTGAACCAAGATAACGGTGATAATCAACGTTGCTATCATGACATCATTTTGATAGCGCTGATAACCATAGCGAATGGCAATATCTCCCAAACCACCAGCACCTACCACACCTGCCATCGCAGTGTAGCCAAATAAGGTAATAAACGTAATAGCAAATCCTCTGATAAGCGAAGGAAGACTTTCTAATAAAAATACCTTATACACTATCTGCCAAGTAGAAGCACCAAAACTTTGAGCAGCCTCAACAAGACCAGCATCCACTTCAGCAATGCTTTGCTCAACCATGCGAGCCACAAAAGGAGCCGCCGCCACAATCAAAGGAAACACTGCGCCAGGAACACCAAGTGATGTGCCCATAATCAAACGCGTAACAGGAATAAGCACTACCAGCAAAATAATAAAGGGAATGGAGCGCCCCATATTAATAATCCAACCCAAAATAGTATTGAGCACCCGATGAGGTTTAAGCCCATCAGGATTTGTTAAAACAAGAGCAACGCCTAAAGGAATTCCTAAAACATACGCGCCGAGCGTTGAAACAACACTCATCACAATGGTTTCCCAGGTGCCCATTGCTAAAAGCGCCCCATACTGATCAAAAAAGGCCTGAAAATCCATTTAGAGCCTCTTTTCTAATAATTTCTTAGTAATAGCACTTTGAGGGTTAGCAAATACATCCTCCGTTTTGCCTGATTCAACAATAACACCTTGATCAACCACCACAATATTGTGGCAAATCATTTCTGCAACCGTTAACGAATGGGTAATCAAAACAATAGTTACCCCAAGTTCTTCATTGATTGATTTCAGAAGCGCCAAAATAGAATGGGTAGTCATAGAATCAAGAGCACTGGTTGCTTCATCGCAGAGCATAATCGAAGGATTGTTAGCTAAAGCGCGAGCTATAGCCACACGCTGCTGTTGACCGCCTGAGAGCTGCGAGGGATATTTATCGCATTTATCAACAAGACCAACAAGCTCAAGCAACTCACGCGCACGTTTTTCAGATTCTTGCTTATTTTCTTTACGAAGCTCAAGCGGAAACATAACGTTTTTTAAAACGTTGCGCTGTTGAAACAAGCTAAAATTTTGAAAAATCATTCCAACCGAGCTACGAAACTCAAGAAGCTCTTTACCGGAGAGGCTTGTTACATCTCTGCCATCAATAATGATATTGCCTGATGTTGGCTGCTCAAGCATATTAATGCAACGCACCAACGTTGATTTACCAGCACCAGACTGCCCGATAATGCCAAAAATACTTCCATCCTCGATGGTGAGATTGATATCTTTAAGAGCGACATGAGACTCGCCATGAATACTCTCATATGTTTTACAAAGATGTTCTATCTGAATCATGTACAAAATCCCTTGAATCTAGCAGGTTTCAACTATAAGCCAACCCATCAACGTGTCAAGATTTCACGCTCGCGGAAAAGTGAAATTAATACAACTTCCAAAGAAGATGGAACACTCCAACATTTGCACTCCTATAGTCCCCCATGGTTGAACCAAAAAAACTTGCAGCACCTTCACTAAAAAGCCAGTTGCCCATACAAAGAATCACGATCAAAAAACTTGCTCAGATAGGGGTCGCCCTCAAGAAAGTAGCGCGGCCACAAATAATGAAGATAGGCACGTTCTCGCTCAAGACGAATTTGATCTTCTTCGGTGATAGTGTGTCCTCTTGTTGCGCGCTCGTGATGGTACAACTCAACATCGGTATCAAGCACCACGCTATATCCCGCTTGTCTCATGCGCAAACATAAATCGGCATCATAATAGGCAAGTTTAAATTTTTCGTTATAGCCGCCCACCGCCTCAAAAGCAGAACGCTTGATAAGTTGGCAAGCACTTGATACCGCAGAAACATTACTGGGGCAAATAAGTCTTTTTTCATACCCCTTGGTCGAGCGTGGAAGATTCCATCCAAAATTACCCACAGCACCGCGAGGGCCAACAGCCATTCCCGCATGCTGGATGGTATCATCTGCAAAGAGCAATTTTGCCCCCACCATGCCAACATCAGGCCTTGTGCCATATGCCAAAAGATCAGCCATGGCATCTTTTCCTATAAATTCTGTATCGTTATGAAGAAGCAATACGTAATCTGACGTAGTGTTTTTAAAAGCATAATTTGCCATAGCAGAAATGCTAAAAGCTCCCTCGTAGGAAACAACGCGAACATTGGGTTTGCAGGAAACTAGCCCCTGATAATATGCCTTTGTTTCAGGCAGATCGCTCAGATTGTCAACGATGACAATTTCATATGGAATATCTATTTCACTTTGTAAAGTAGAAGCAATGCAAGAATCTAAAAGCACCATTTGATCTTTACTGGGAATAACCACCGAAAAAGAAGGCTTATTATCAGGGAGCTGGTATTTAACCTTGTAGCGCCTCTCTTCTGCATCGGACAAAACAACCGCATTAACACCTTGACGACGAAGATGCTGCGCAAGCGCTTTTCTGCCATCTCTGAAAGCAAACTCTTCTTGTTCGGCATACGTCATGATGCCCTCTTCAAGAGAAGGCGTAAGATCAATGATGTGATAAAGAATTCCTTCGATACGCCTAAACTCACCCTCGTTCTCAATAACTTTAAGCGCCATGTCGTAGAAAAAAGATTCCGTAGAGTATCCCGAGCCTTGAGCAATAGCATTAACTACCTCGCGCGAATACATAACGAACGAACCAAGATAATTATAGGAATAGAGTAAATCGGGCGAAAACTCGGGCTTGATACAAACATGCGAATGTATTTCCTGCTCAGAGAGGTGATCGTGGTGGCTATAAATTGCCGAAACTGGTTTCTTGCCGCTCTTTTCTGCTGCACGCTGGCTTTCATTCACTGCACGAGCAAACTCATACAGAGCCTCTGGCGCAAGGGCAACCCGAGGTTCAAGAGCTGCACACCACTGCCCGCTCGACTGCATAATGCCCGTTAAAAGCGCAACTGAATTTTCTGTTTTTTTATCAAGCGCAATGTGAACAAAACGATTATCTGATTCCCAGTCTTTAAAAAATCGAGAAAACATCGTCTCATCGCCACAAGCATCCATAACTACCAATTCAAACGAACTATAGGTTTGCTGCGAAAGAGCTTCTAAGCATCGGGAAATATAGGGATAATCTCGCGGAAAAAAAGGCATAACAAGCGAAATAGTTGGCTCAAAAGGAAGGTGAGAGGTTTTTTGATGAGCAAGCTCGGCCAACGTTGCGCAATGATAGTGATACCACTCATCATAGCGATCATCTTGGCCCGCATCTACAATTGCTGCAGCGTAATTTTCATGAAGCGGCCCATACGTTTCATCAGAGAAGAATCCAAAACTTCCTGGTAAAACATTTTTTTCGTCATACACGCTTACACAAAAATCTCTCTGGGCTTTATTTACACGAACAGAAAACCCAATACGAAGACGATCTTCATCCCCTAAGCGTTGAGCGGGAATAACTTCATCCACTAAAGGATAAACAGGCAAATCAAACTCTTGACCACCCTTATCCATAAAACGCACCATAACATCAACGCCTTTAACATGAGGCATATCAATGAGGGCTTTTACCACTATCTCATCGCCATCATCAATTGCATCAGTGAAAAAAACATTCATGCGGTCGATGGAATATTCACGCTCAATTGAAAACATTTGAACCATGAGTTCGTTTCTTACTAACTCATTAAAACGAGTTTTCCAACGAAGTGCGCTTGTTTCAACGGTAAGCCTGCTTTGACCTAACGGTTCATTTTCTCCGCCGTATTCAGTAAAGGTTAAATCGATTTCTCGCACTTCAAAATGGGGAACAACCACTACAAAATTTGCCTTAGATTCGCTGTTTTGCGGAATAAAAGGAAACAGATGCGCCGGAACAGCAGAGCCATCTTTAAGACGCGCATCCAGCAACAACAAAGAACCAACGGACATTCTTTCAACAGCCATTTGGAGATAGATCTTCCCATCACCATGACACATACTTTCAAGACGAACATTCATGCAAAAATTCCTTCGTTGTACCTGTTGCCTATTCTGCGTTTTTAGGTAAACGTTTTAGCGCAAAATACGAACTATCAGGATCAAGATTTGGATTGTAAAAAACATCCCCCTCAGCAAAATAGCGCGGCCACAAATACTGTAAGAGTGCCGCTTCTTTGCGCTTTTTAATGCGAAGCGCTTTTGAATAATTTCTAATGCGGGAAACACTTCTAAAATGACTCAAATCAACATAGGGAGTATATACCGTGTAATACCCTTTTTCTTGAACTTTGAGACAAAAATCAACATCGGAGCAATACATGGTAAAACTTTCAGTGAACCCATTAACCTCTTCAAATGCCGAGCGGCGAACCATCATGCAATCCCCTGTTACCGCTGAAAGATTCTGAGCAACATTAGAACGATAAAACCCTACGCGCTTTTTGACAGGCAAATAACGAGAGAGCGGGGTTATTACCCTCGCGCCGCCTAAAACAAGACCTGCATGCTCTATCGTTCCATCCACAAAAAGCTGACGAGGACCAACTACGCCAACATTATTCAACTGAAAATATCCCAACAAAACTTGCAAAGCATCTTGAGTAAGCACCTTTGTATCATCATTGAGAAATAAAAGGAATTCTCCCGCTGTTTGAGACGCCGCATAGTTAGCAACCCGTGCACGATTAAATTCTTCTTCCCAACGTAAAAGCGAAAAATTATCGTATCGATGCTGCAGATCGTCATATATATGCCGATCTTTTTCTTCAACGTTTCCAATTACAACTGCCACTACCTCAAAATTGCAATAGGTTGTTTTTGAATAGATGGAACGAATACATGAAGCAAAAACTTCAGCATTATCTTCAGTTGGCACAACAATGACAACATGAGGATCTGTTACTAAAACATGGCGAATTTGATAGCATGCATCCTCTTCAAAAGCTCGTACCTCTGCTGTAATACCCACGCGCTTACAATGCTCAACTAATGCTCTTCTTCCTGCTTCCACATTAAGGCCTACCAATGTGTCATCTTCGGTATAGGAGTAGGCGTAGCGCACATGATACAAAACTCTTGGCACATGACAAACCCTGCGCGCAGCCTCGGTACATCTAAGAGCCAGATCGTATCCCAGCGCTCCAGTAAATTCTTTTCTCAGCAAACCAACATGCAATAAAAGCGTTGACCTTATAAGATAAAAGCCTTCAAGATAATAGCAACAGCGCAAAAGCTCTGGAGAAAATGAAGGTCTAAAAATAGGATGCGAATGAATGCCTTCAGTATCAAACGAATCAGAATCGCTATATACAAGATCGCAATCGGGGTATTCGTTAATTACTCGAACGTACTCAAATAACGCATGAGGAGCAACCTTGTTACAGGCGCGAATCACCCCAACAAATTCTCCTTCGGCCGCAAGCAATCCCGCATTTATTTGCTCTGCAAAAGATAGCTCGCTCGAAACATCAAGAATATACACACGCTCATCATCAAACGATGAGATCAGATCGCTAACCAGACCGCCATCGGAAGAGGCGCCCACCAAAATAAGCTCCCACTTGCCATAGCTTTGCATCAGCATTGAGCTCACCACATCATAGAGATGATGCGTTGGCGCATCAGCCAACGGACAAACAACGCTAATGAGTGGCTCATGATTAAAACGAAGCGAAACCTGCTCAAGAAGCGTAGGAACATCGGGTTCACTGTAGCGCTTAAACCATGTGTGATAGCCTTTGTCGTTATAAGCACTTGTTGTTTTTTCTTCAAAATCTTCCAAAAGTGCGTTGAGACTATTTTGTCCGAGCATCGCAAAACCAGGAGCAATACTTCCTGCGGTATCGGTAGCACACAGACAAACTTCAGGGTAATCCTGCTTCACAAGAAATGAAACCATCATATACCGACGCTCAAAAAAACCCTGGTCAACAACATGGGTAACGCTATCTTCAATCAAATAAGAATCCAAGAAAAGCGCTTGGCCTTTATCCCCTAAATAATCAACCTCAATAACGCTCTCTTCGTGATATGGCATTTCTAACAGAGCAGAAACCATATACTGATCATCAAATTTAAAAGCGCGAACAAACGAAATATGAATGCGATCGTGAATAAACCTGCCATCAAGCTGTTCTATCAGCATGCTTTGAGCTTGGTTAATACGCGAATCGAGACGAGAAAACCATTTAACCGATTCAAGATCGAGCTTTTTAGTGCACCTTTCAACGGTATTTCCAGCGGAATCAATCGCCTTAAACTCAAGAACCCAACGGCGTATATTCATCCAGGGCAACACCACGACAAAAAAACGAACGCCTGCCGTATTTTTGGAGTGTGGCGCAGAAAAAACGTCTCTGTTGCTTGCAAGGGCGGCATCTGCCAAAACCGATTCAACCGCAATAGGATCTTTATCATTGCAATATGGAAAAGCATCTGAAGGAATGCGTGCGCCTGATTCGGTAGACGCAGCCAAAACTACTGGCAAATGATCGTTATAGCCAGTTATCTCGGAAAGAATATAGGCTTTATCACCCGATCTGCGCATAACCTTAAACTGAACGTTCACGCAAAAACCCTCCTTCAAATCAAGCCTAATTCTATTATCGTTGTAGTTAGGGTTTCTCTAAAGAAGAAATGAAGGTTCTACCCGAAAAAATTATGAGCTTTGCGCTATAGAACTTTGCAGGCTAACCTATTGAGTGCCACCGTGCTCTTCTAAAAATATTTTCCTTGAAACAAAATTCCAAATGGCCACTAAAACCGTGGTGATAATTTTTGATATGCGGTAATCAATAAAGAGCGTATCAACCAATAGCCACATAAACACATCATTTAAGATAAGACCAATAACCGAAAGCGCCACGAAAATAATAAATTCACGACGTCTGCTCATATTGTCTTTGCGCACAAAAACATAGCGCATTGATGCCACATAATTGAAAATGACCGAAACAGTAAAAGCAATGGTGGTACTAATGAGATACGGAACACCGAACACTTCCGTTAAAAACACCATCACACCAAAATCTATGATGAAAGCTATAACGCCAACAACGCCGAATTTCATAAATTGAGCAATGAGCTTTTTCACCAATTCCCCTTTGGCTGGTATAAAAAAACCCGAACCTCTCAGAGATTCGGGCAAGTATTTACTTGGTGCCCCCAACGGGAATTGAACCCGTGTTTCCGCCTTGAAAGGGCGGCGTCCTGACCGCTAGACGATGGGGACCGCACCTGCTAAATGTAGCTTGGCTATTATTGCAAAGCTTTTTGTTTTTTGCAAGGCTGTATGATAAATATTTTTTCATCTCTTGCCTAACCGCTAAATCACCCCCGTTAGGCGATACGAGAAACTAATACATGAATTCTCGCTTTATCGTTAAAAAGAGCATTTTATCTTTATCTTTAGAAACGAGAACGATGAGGATTGCAGTAGCAAGCGAGGGATTAGAGGTAAGCAACCATTTTGGCTGCTGCACTAATTTCAATTACTACAAAGTTATAGATAATCAGCTGGTTGATTCACGTAACCTCCCCAGCCAAGGACACCTCTGTGGTTCTCAGGCTAATTTTTTGCGCCAAATTGAAGTTTGCATCCTCATTTGTGGAACTATTTCTCAGCACGACATCGAATCAATGAATAAAGCTGGCATTACTGTGGTTTCAGGCGCTGAAGGAAATGCCCTACAGGCTGCCGAAAGCTACCTTCAAGGCAATCCTGAAAATCTCACTGTTTACGAACAGCAATAGTTTTGAAGCAAAACGGGCCAAGCAAACGCCCGACCCGATGATAGATGGTGGAGCATAGGGGGATCGAACCCCTGACCTCATGGCTGCCAGCCATGCGCTCTCCCAGCTGAGCTAATGCCCCGAAATGTGCAATGGCTAGTATAAAACGCTCCTATGCCTATGGTCAAGAAATATTCCTTGATTGCGTTAGTTTTTTCGTGCTGGATCTTTGCGCATAACCCGCAAAATATCGTGTGGATGCAACTCTCGTTCACAAACTAACGAATATATTCCCATCGCCTTATTGGCGACCTCACACGGAACATAAGCATCGTCGGCAAATACTTCGCACAATTCGGTAACCACAAATTTGAATGAGGGCACGTGAGGGCTTAATACCTCCAAGGTGTCGTTGTTATAAAAACGATTGCGACAATAGACCTTGGTATCAAAGCGCCCATCACTTCGCGAACAAGCAGATATCACCTCGCCCACCCAATCGTAGCGCTGTGTGTATATGTCAGCTGAATGAGATTGCTCGGCATTTCCAAAAAAGAATCCTGTTGAGTAGGGGCGGTGCGAGATAGTTTCAAGCTCGCCTGCCCATTGCTTGGGGTTACCCCCGTCAAGCACATGACGATAAGCATTAACAACCGTTGCAACGTAGAAGGCTTTTTTAACACGACCCTCTATTTTTATCGAATCAACGCCAGCATCAAGTAGCTCATCAAGATGCTCAATCATATTGAGATCTTTTGAGTTCATTATGTAACTTCCCGACTCATCTTCTTCGATAGGAAAATATTGACCGGGACGAGATGGCTCTTCTAAAACATAATTCCAACGACAAGGCTGCACGCAGTGCCCCTGATTTGCCGACCTACCCGTGAGATAATCGCTAATTAAGCAACGCCCTGAAATAGCCATACACATTGCACCATGAACAAACACTTCAACTTCCATATCGTTTGGAATATTGCGCTTTAAGTGGGCTATCTCGTTAAGCGACATTTCACGCGCACAAACTATTCTGCGCGCGCCAAGATCATACAAAACGCGTGCTGCCTCAACATTTGAAATAGATGCTTGTGTTGAAACATGCAGCGCAAGCGAAGGAGCATGCTTTTTAATAATACTCAAAACGCCTAAATCGCTCACAATTACTGCATCTACCCCAGCATCTTCTAGAGCATGCGCATATTCGGGTAATTGAGCAAGGTCATCATCGTGAGCATAGGCGTTACAGGTTACGAAAACGCGAGCGTTCCATTGGTGGGCAAACTCAACTGCACGAGGAAGCTCTTCAAGCGAAAAGTTTTGAGCACGCTGGCGCAAACCAAACTTATCACAAGCAAGATACACGGCATCGGCACCAAAATAAAGCGCATATGCCAACTGCTCCATTCCGCCAGCTGGAGCTAAAAGCTCAGGTTTCTTGGTCATGTAAATCGCCTATGCAACCCATTTATAAAACCGGTTTTTTGCGCTTGATACGGCGAGCAAAAGCAAGGGCTTCTCGCGCCGATTCGAGCGGAACCGTTTTCTTCTCATTTTTTGCGCGGTATTTAACTTCAACATTGCCCTCAGCAAGACCGCGCTTACCTATAACAATCTGAACGGGCCAACCAATAAGATCGGCATCGGCAAATTTAACACCAGGGCGCTCTTTACGATCATCGAGCGCAACTTCAAATCCATCACTGGCAAGCTCTTGAGCAATACGCTCCGCAACAGGATAAACCTCATTATCACCAACCGTAAGCGGAATAACGCACACGTGAGCAGGAGCAACCGAAAACGGCCAGGTAATACCATGCTCATCGTTGTGCTGTTCAACGATGGCGGCAAGCGTTCTGGTAACACCAACACCGTAACAACCCATAATAAAGGGCTGATCAGAGCCATCTTCTGCCGAAAATACCGCGCCCATCGCTTTAGAATATTTGTCCCCTAGCTGAAATACCTGAGAAACCTCAATGCCGCGCGCGCCTTCGAGCACCTCGCCACAACAAGGACATATATCGCCTGGTGCAACCACCGAAAAATCCGCCCAAACATCAACCGAAAAATCTTCGCCCTGCTTTGCACCAACAAAATGAAAACCATGCTCATTTGCGCCAACAACCCAACGCTCAATTGGTTTGAGTGATTCATCAGCATACACCTTAATGTCTTCGGGAAGGTTTACCGGCCCAATAGAGCCTTTAGGAAGCTTTGCTTGTTTTATTTCTTCATCGTTGAGCAGCTCAAAACCTTCAATTACACGAGCTGCTTTAAGCTCATTGAGCTCATGATCGCCAGGAATAAACAGGGCAACAACTTCCCCTTTACTATTTTTGCCCACCATAGCTTTAACGGTGGCGTTTTCTTCAATATCGAGAAACTCCGCCAATGAAGCGATAGTGCTAACCTCGGGCGTTGAAATTTTTTCGCACGAAGATGCTGGATGTTCTGCAGGGCGAGCAATGCAGGCTCCCGCTTCGGTGTTAGCAGCAAAATCGCAAGAAGGGCAATATACTAACTCCGCCTCACCTGCATCGGCAAGCGCCATAAACTCACGCGTTACGCTGCCGCCAATTTGTCCTGGGTCTGCCTCTACGGGGCGGTATTCAAGACCAGCTCGCTCGCAAATTCTTCCGTAAGCTTCGCTCATTTCATCATAGGTTTTTTGCAAAGATTCTTGGCTATCATGAAAGCTATAGGCATCTTTCATAATAAATTCGCGACTTCTTAGCAAGCCAAAACGTGGACGGATTTCGTCGCGAAACTTTGACTGAATCTGATACAGCGTGGTAGGAAGTTGACGATATGACCGAAGCTCGTTTCTCACCAGAGCGGTAATTAACTCTTCGTGTGTTGGCCCAAGGCAAAAGCCGTGATCATGGCGATCGCTTAAACGCATAAGCTCAGGACCATAATCGTCCCAACGTCCACTTTCATGCCACAGTTCAGAAGGCTGAAGCGCTGGCATAAGAATTTCTCTTGCGCCAAGGGCGTTCATTTCTTCACGCACAATTTGTTCAACTTTTGAAAGAACCCTCATACCAAGTGGCAAAAAGGCATACACGCCTGACGCAACTTTACGAATCATGCCTGCACGAACCAACAGGCGATGACTTGCAATCTCTGCATCGGTAGGGTCTTCTTTTAACGTAGGAGCATACTGTTCACTCAAGCGCATAACATCTGTCATAGCTTTCCTATCTCTTCCATAAGCACATCAACAATATCCGCCTCTTCAACGCGGCGCAAGGTTTTTCCCTGAGAGAAGATTACCCCCGAGCCATCGCCGCAGGCAACACCGATATCGGCACTTGCTGCTTCACCAGGCCCATTAACTACACAACCCATCACGGCAACCTGAAGAGGCTGCTTGATAGCAACAAGGCGCGATTCAACCTCTTTAGCAAGGCTAATAAGATCAACCTTGCAACGCCCACAGGTGGGGCAACTAATTAATTCTGGGTTTTTTCTGCGCAAACCAAGGGCTGCCAATAAAGCCCAGCAGGCTCTCACTTCTTCTAGAGGGTCATCGGTGAGCGAAATTCTCATGGTGTCACCAATTCCCTCTTCGAGCAAAATACCCAAACCGCTCGCAGATTTAACAAGCCCTTGAAATAATGTTCCCGCCTCGGTAACGCCAATATGCAGAGGGACTTCAGGGAGTTTACTTGATAACAAGCGATACGTCGTAAGCGTAGTTGGCACATCATGAGCTTTTGCCGAAACAACAACATCGTAAAAACCCTCATCAAAGCAAAAATCAACATACCCTTTGGCTGAAAGAGCAAGTTTTTCCGCCAATGAGATATCGCTCCTTTGAGCAATGACGGCATCAAGCGAGCCGGCATTAACACCAATTCGTATAGGAATTTGTGCTTGTTTTGCCGCCGCAATTACGGGCTTGGTTTTTTTAAGACCGCCTATATTCCCCGGATTGATGCGTAATTTTGCAGCTCCCCTATAGGCTGCCTCTTTGGCAATCTCGGCGCTAAAATGAACATCCGCCACCACGGGAAGCGATGACTTTTTGCAAATTTCTTCAAAAAAATCCAGATCATTCTTTGAAGGAATGGCAATTCGAATGATTTCACACCCTGCATCACCCAAACGGTCAATTTGTTCAAGGTTAGCAGAGACATTATTCAAAGGCATATTGAGCATGGATTGAACCGCACACGGCGAGCCACCACCAACAGGAACACTTCCTACCAACACTCTTCGCGTTTTTTGATTGGGCTTGCAAGCTTTTTCTGTCATAACCTATCCCCAATTTCCAAAAATAAAGCGCTGAATATCTTGATTGAGCATGATGATAAAAAACATCATAAAGAGCAAAAATCCAGCTGTACTTGCATAGTTTTGAACCTTAACGGAAACAGGACGTCGGATAATTTTTTGAATAACCTCAATGAGCAAGCGCCCTCCATCAAGGGGAGGAATAGGAAGCAGATTCATCAAACCAAGCGAGACAGAAATAATGGCTGAAAATGACAGAATATTCACCAAACCAGCTTCAAATGCATCCCGCGATAAAACCGCAATGCCGATAATTGATGTTGAATTAGAAACAGTTTCAGCGGCAGTAGCAGGATTGAACAACCCCACAATTGCAACTATTACCATACCGATATAGCGAAACCCAGCAATAATTGCATCAAGGGGATTAAGAGCAATATGTTGTATTTCGCCCGTTGTGGTGTTTTGTATATCAACCCCCAACAACGAGTAAATAATTACAAACATAATCATGGCGTAGACGAGATTCATCACTGGCCCTGCTGCTAAAATACAAACTCGTTTCCAAAATGAAATTGAGCAATACTGTTGGGATTTTTCTTCGTTATAAAAAGTTTCTAAATCGTTAACCTCATAGGCAACTCCCGCAGCAATATCTCCGCGCTGGGGCGTGCGATAAGTGTTGTCGGTTCTTTTTTGAGTGGGATGTTCAAGTGAGCCCCAATCAACCAAAACTTCCAAAAGGCTAAATGCCTCTTTTACCTCAATTGAAAAAGCCTGGGCAACTTGTTCGTAAGTAACTTGTCCACGATCATAAACATATCCCAAAATGTCTTTGAATAAAGGATTATCAGGCTCAGGGAGCATGCCACATACCTTTGCATACCCTCCAAGAGGAACAGCGGTAACACCGAATTTTGTTCCCTTTCGCGTAAAACCAATATGCGGCCCCGGGAAGCCAATCATAAATTCGGTAACACGAACACCAAATGCACGAGCAACAACAAAATGACCACCCTCATGGATAAAAACCAAAAAGCCCAAAAGAAGGGTAGCAATAAGTATTGTTTCAAAAATTTGCACGAGGTTAAAACCCAATCTTAACTAATGAGCGAGCATATTCACGAGCTTTGGCGTCAATATCTAAGAGCTGCTCTATGCTCTCAACGGAAGCGGAAGGAATATGATCCATTGTTTTTTCAACGATATCGGCAATTCCTAAATATGAACACTCGCAATTAAGAAACGCCGCTACCGCTATTTCATTTGCCGCATTCATTATACAAGGAAGTGTTCCGCCAGCTTTTCCCGCCTGCTTTGCCAAAGAAAGACACTTAAATGTTTCATAATCGGGCGCTTCAAACTCTAAAGAACCCAACAGCCTAAAATCAAGCGGTTTAACAGGTGCTGTCCAGCGATCAGGATAGCTTAAGGCAAACTGAATAGGAATACGCATATCGGTTGTTCCCAGATGTGCCTTTACTGAACCATCTATGAATTCTACCATCGAATGTATGGCGCTTTGAGGTTGCACCACCACTTCAATGCGATCATAAGCCATTGAAAATAAGTGATGAGCCTCTATAACTTCAAGCCCCTTATTCATGAGCGTCGAAGAATCGATCGAGATCTTTTTTCCCATATTCCACGTGGGATGAGCAAGTGCCTGATCGGGCTTAATCGCGCGCAAATCACTGCGCTTTTTACCCCGAAAAGGCCCACCAGAAGCAGTTACCCATAGTTTTGAAACTTCGCTTGCATGTTCTCCTAAAAGACATTGATAGATAGCCCCATGCTCAGAATCAATAGGCAAAAGCGTTTCATGGGTAGCAAGAGGCATAATAAGATCGCCACCAACAACAAGCGACTCTTTATTGGCCAACGCAAGCGTTTTGCCAGCTTTAAGCGTTTCGTAACTTGCCCGCAAACCAGCTGCGCCAACAAGCGCATTAACCACCATATCCACTTCAGGCAAATGGCAAAGGCTAACAACAGCCCCTGGGCCAAATCCTACCGAAAAGCCTGCTTGGTTTTTTTTGGACTGATCTACGGCAAGCGCTTTAAATTCATCTTGAACCGTGAGCGAAATATCTTCGCTTCCCAGCGCCACATGAGCAACGCTAAATTCTTGCATCTGCGCTTTGAGCGCAGTAGTACTGCTCTTAACCGCCAGGGCAACAATTTTGATCTTATCGGAATGTTGACGCGCAACATCAAGCGTTTGCAAGCCAATAGAACCTGTTGAACCAAGAACCGCAATACGCTTTGGCTTTGATTTTGGTTTTGCATCTTGCGTCATTTGAAAAACACCCCTTATCTATTTACCCGTGTAAGCTATTCAAGCGTATATAAACAATATAACGCCCTCTTAAAAAACATAGGGTACGCAGCCACACAATGTTAGAAGAAGTGCCGCCAACATGGTAACCAAAAACTGAGAGTCACAACGATCGAGCAGCCCCCCGTGACCAGGCATGATAGTTCCTGAATCCTTCACGCCAGAATTGCGTTTAATGCGACTTTCAACCAAATCACCTAAAACGCCCGCCAAACCGCAGAAAAATCCAAAAATAAGCGCTTGAGTAATTGACATATCAATACCAGGAATAAAAGTGAGTAAACACCAAAATCCCATCGAAGCAATAAGCCCAGCAATAAAGCCTTCCCAACTCTTTTTAGGAGAAACACTTGGAGCAAGCTTGTGTTTGCCAATGGCAGAGCCAATTAAATAAGCAAACGCATCGTTAGCCCAAATACTCACAAAGATACCCAAAATAAGCACACCACCCCAAATATCAGGGATAACCATACGAAGGAGCATGGCGGCCGACATAGTAAGACCGGTGTATATTGCGCCAAATAAGCTAACAGCAACATCCCCCACACGTGCGGGCAGCCAAAAAACGTACCACACCAAAAGCACCGTAACAAACACAACAAGGACAACCACAACACCAGGAATACCAAAAAGCCACATGATTATAGGAAACGATGCCGCCGCAATTACCCCTAATAATTCATTGGGCAACTTGGCATCGGAGCGCAGCATAAGGTAAAACTCTCCAGCACAAATTGCAGAGAGCAATGCCAGATATAGTGCGGTAGTAATATCGGAAGCTAAAACACACACAACGGTGAGCAGAATGTAAATTGCCCCCGTGCGAATTCTAACCTGAAGTTCTGAAGGGTTTTTGAGCTTCTTTGGCGTCTTATCGAGCGCTTTTTGCTTTAATGCTTTTGTTCTTTTTTGAGACTTTGTTGTTTTGGTAGGAATTTCATCAAGAATATCATCAGATCCACTACCCTCAAATGCAAGCTCCGATAAAAGAACCTCTTCATCTGGTGAGCACACGCCTTCAGCATGCTGCTCTGAAGATCTGTTAAATGATTTTCTTACACGAACTTCAGACATAGACTATAAAGCCCCATAACGACGTTCGCGATTTTGATACGAAAGAACAGCACGAAGCATATCGTAACGCGTAAAATCAGGCCAAAGAACCTCGGTACAATATAGCTCGGTATAAGCAATTTGCCACAACAAAAAGTTTGATATGCGCAGCTCACCACTTGTTCTAATAAGCAAATCAGGATCTGGAATATCCGCCGTATAAAGATTGCTTTCAAAAAGCTTCTCTATGGCTTGAGCGGTCATGGCTGCTTCACTGTTGCACTTAAGCTCTTCTGCGGTTTTTTGCACCGCTTGAATAATCTCTTGACGAGAACCATAATTAACAGCAACCACCAATGTCATGCCAGTGTTGTTTTTTGTTTTTTCCCAAGCGCGCGCAAAAGCCTCTTTTGTTTCATGAGGAAGCATCGAAAGATCGCCGATCGTACGAACTCGAACCTGCTCTTCATGAAGCCCATCAACCTCTGCAAGCATGGTTTTTGCAAAAAGCGCCATAAGCCCTGATACTTCTTCTTGCGGACGCTTCCAATTTTCGGTAGAAAACGAATAAATCGTAAGATAATCAACGCCAATATCATTAGCGCAACGAATTGCTTCACGAACCGCCTCAATGCCAGCTTTATGCCCTTTTAGCCGATTGAGTGCGCGCTTTTTTGCCCAACGTCCATTTCCGTCCATGATAATAGCAATATGACGAGGAACCAACACTTCATCAAATTGCGCAATATCAAGATCTGCTGGAACATCAGGAAAAATGCTAGCCAGAGGTTTTCTCATAACACTCATAACAACATCACCACAAGGCTAAATAGCCATTACTTCAGCTTCTTTCGCCTTAAAAGCACTGTCTATCGAAGCAATATACTTATCGGTAATTTTTTGAATTTCTTCCTCTGCACGATGCTTTTCATCCTCGGGAAGATTATCGCTTTTGGTGAGCTTATCGAGATCAGAATTTGCATCACGCCTGGCGCTACGAATAGCAATGCGTGCCTCTTCGGCATATGTTTTACACTGCTTTACCAATTCTCGGCGGCGCTCCTCAGTTAGCGGAGGAAACGGCAAACGAATAACTGAACCATCATTATTGGGCGTTACCCCAAGATCAGATTTTAAGATTGCCTGCTCAACAGCACCAAGAGCCGACTTATCCCAAGGCTCGATAACTAGCGTATGAGCATCGGGCGTTTTGATAGCCGCCATTTGATTAACAGGAGTAAGCGCACCATAGTATTCCGCTTTTACTCGGTCTAAAATCATGGCATTAGCACGACCGGTGCGAACGGAGGCAAAATTATCAGAAAGCTGAGAAAGAACGCCTTCCATGCGCTCAGTTGCTTTATTCATTGTTTCTTGTATCATCGATATCCCTTTCGCTGTTACCAGGATTTATATATTCTTCGGTGTAAAATTCTTAAAAGCTTCTTTAGTGATCCGCCACAACCGTTGTTCCAATATTTTCTCCCTTAAGAATACGCGAAATATTCCCTGGAACCGTGAGGTCAAAAACAAGAATGGGCAGATTGTTATCCATACACAAAGAAGTAGCTGTTGAATCCATCACGTGAAGCTCTTTGGATAAAACTTCAAGATAACTGATAGTTTCAAACCGTTTAGCGCTGGGGTTTTTAACAGGGTCATCATCGTAAATACCATCAACTTTTGTTGCCTTCATGAGGCACTCAGCATTAATTTCGCAAGCGCGCAAGGCAGCAGTAGTGTCGGTAGTGAAATAAGGATTACCCGTACCTGCGGCAAAAATTACCACATACCCTTTTTCGAGATGATGAATTGCTCGACGACGAATATAAGGCTCAGAAACTTGGCGCATTTCGATCGCGCTCATAACGCGCGTAAGGATCCCATGACGCTCAAATGCATCTTGAAGAGCCAGAGCATTCATACAGGTAGCCAACATCCCGATATAGTCAGCCTGTGCACGATCCATGCCTTCGGCAGAACCAGCAAGACCTCTAAAAATATTGCCGCCACCCACCGTAATAGCAAGCTCAATGCCATCGTCAACGATTTCTTTGATCTGAATGGCAAGCTCCTCGACAACTTTAGGGTCAATACCATACCCCGCCTCGCCCATCAAAGCTTCACCAGATAACTTAAGAAGTACTCGTTGATATTTGTAGTCTGAGCTCATTCGTATCCTTTCGTTGTTTAATGCCGCCCTTCATCTTACCGTAAAAAAAGAAATCCTCTGCTTCAAGAGCGAGGATTTCTTTGCAAAGTCATAGGCTCTACGCCACTTTTAACTGAGATTTTAAGAATCTGAACCTAATACAACATCGGCTGTTTGCTCTTGTCCAGAACGATTAAAGGTTACGTTTACCGTATCTCCCGGATTATGCGAACGAACCGCAATAATTAAATCGCTTGCAGAAGTAACTTTAGTATCGCCTACTTTGGTAATGATATCTCCTTCTTTAAGACCTGCCTGCGAAGCACCGGAATCTGAAGAAACTCGCGTTACATAAGCTCCTTCGCTAACAGGCAAATTATAGAGATTAGCTATTGAGGAGTTTATCGTGGTAAGCGAAACTCCCAACTGAGCATGAGAAGGTGTTTTTCCTGAAATGATTTGTTCAGAAATCTTCATAGCGTAATCAACAGGAATCGCAAAACCAACGCCCGAACTTGACCCCGAAGTTGAAGCAATAATGGTATTGATACCGATGAGCTTTCCGTCTTTATCGACAAGGGCACCACCGGAATTGCCCGGATTAATTGCCGCATCTGTCTGAATCATATTGGCATAAATTGCCTGCGATTCTGAACTGTACAACGACGATGAAGAACGGCTTGTTGCTGAAACTATACCTGTGGAAACCGATTGTTCAAGACCAAAGGGGCTTCCTACCGCCATAACCCACTCACCTGTTACCAAATCAGACGAGCTGCCAATTTCAATAGGGGTTAGCCCTGAAGCATCAATCTTAATAACCGCTAAATCGCTTGAAGGGTCGCTGCCAACAACACTCGCTTCATATTCTCCACCGGAGGCAACAACCTGCAATTTATCAGCATCTTCAATAACATGGTAATTCGTAAGAATATAACCATCCTGAGAAAGAATAACCCCCGACCCTAAAGAGGATTGAGTATACGTAGAAGAACTCGACTTCATAAAACCTTGGGCTTGAGCTTGAGAAGCAGTATACACATTGATGTTAACCACCGAAGGTAATGCCTTTTGCGAAACAACCTCTGCCAGCGTGGCATCGTCACCCTCAACCGTAATGCTTGTGCCCGAACCATCGCTTCCTATGGTTACCGAAGAAGACCCTTTTCCAAAGGCTGAATAGATTCCAAAAGCAAGAGCGCATGCAACGATTGCCCCCAAAAAACCAATGAGGAAAACTTTCACTCCTGTTTTACGAGAAAGATTCTCGTCCATTTGTTTCTCCAATCAAATCAATTAGAACCCGCGTGCTGTAGCTATAACGCACTTGAGCGTACCTACGTTATCTTCATAATAAAAAATAAGAGCAGATCAAAAACCTGCTCTTTAGCTTGTAACCATAACGAAAACAGTTCTCTGTAAAGGCGTCATATACCTTAAAAAAACTTAAAACAACAAACCCGCCATCCATTAAAATTTTAATTAGTCCCCGAAGACGAAGAAGTGCTTGAAGAAGAAGTATTTGAAGAATTAGTTGAAGATGACGACGAAGAAGACCCTGATACTGTTGCTGAAGCAGTAGAAGAAGAGTTTTCATTGGAAGAGGAAGAGTTATCCTCGGAAGTATCTTTTTCCGCTGTAGACGAAGAAGCAGTTTGTAATTTAGTAGCAACTTTCAAAGAAGAAACGTCTACCGAATCTCCTAACCATTTATTGGTAATTACCGATACGATTCCATTTTTATTAATAGTAGAAAGAGCCTGTTTGATAGCAGCCTGAAGATCGGTATTCGATGATTTAACCGCTATACCATATTTAACAGGATCTTGTAATGACACAATAGGATAAACCGTAGTACCCAAAGAATGGGCAACATAAGCACCAATTACGCTATCCGCAGCAACAAAATTAACCGATTTATTTTGAAGCGAGGTAAAAGCCGTTTGAAGATCAGGAGAGGAAGTCAAAACGCTTTCCCCATATTTATCAGAAACTTGCCAAGCACTCATAGAAGAAGACTGCGCAGCAATTTTTAACGAGCTTGTCGTTGTTGGAGCGCTAGCCTTCTCGTCAGTTGAAAAAAGCACCGCCGCTGAAGTTATGTATGAATCACTCAACCAATATGCTGAATTTTCCGATTCAATGCCCATGACAATATCAACATTTTCATCGGTAAAAGCTTTTGCAGAATTAGTTCCCACATCAACAAGCTCAAGTTTAAGACCAAGTTCATCTGCCAAAGCGGCAGCCACATCAACGTTGATACCCACAATTTGACCTGAAGACTGAACTGCGTAAGGAGCATTTGATGCATCTACGCCAACACGCAATGTTCCTGAAGAATTAAGAGCTGAGTCTTTAACCGTTTGTTGCTTTTTTTCAGGAGCGTAATCGCTTGTAGCACACCCAGAAAAAACTACGCAAATGCATAATGCAGCAACAAGTGCTAGAACCATTGTTATTGTTCTTTTCATACAGAAAATCCCTTCTGGAACAAAATTGCCGCTCCCTTTAGCTGACCTGGTTTTTGACCCCACACTCGCGCACTGGAACTAAGCTGTTACACATCGCCCTCTCGCCCGTGCAGCCCTATGCTGCAATTACGAACGGTGCGTCTTACTTCTAGAATGCGCCATGCTCACTGCAAAAAAACTAGCAGCTTACGTGGATCCTTTTGACCGCATCTGCCTTGGACTTGGATAAACCGCAACCACAGACCTAAAAGAAGCCTTCCTAGTGTAGCAGATACTCCCAAATACTCTTTTATTATCCCAACAAATCCGTATACGCTTCATTTCTCTTAGGCTTCTCCCTGAACTCATTTGGGAATTTCAACGACCGATTACCACATTCTTTTTAATTTTTGCTTAAATCGCTTTCAATTTTTGATGAATTGATTTTAAGGCATTGATTAATAAGCATTCTTATCTTTGAGAGATGAATAACTATGCATCAATTCTCAATCTTATTCTCACCGAAACACTCTGGCCAACACGTTGTGCCCTGTGCGACACGCCAAACGAGCTTCTCTGCCCTGATTGCTGGCTTAACCTTCCCTTTATTGATCACTATCTTGCTTGCCCACAATGCGGAGCCCCTTTTGGAAAATATCTGTGCTGTGAATGCAACAGCTTTTCACTCGAGCAAAAAGGAATTGCTTCATTCCCACTTAATGCTTGCGCTTCGGTGTTTCAAGCAACGCCTAAAACATTAAAGCTTATTACCATCTATAAAGATCGAGGAGAACAACGACTCTCTAAAATTATCGCTCTTCTTTTAAAACCTCTCATCAATCCCACATGGCCTAGCAATCTTGTTATCACCGCTGTCCCTGCTCGCAAAGAAGCACTTAAAAACCGCGGCTTTGACCATATGACGGTAATTGGAAGGGAAGTTTCTGCCTTAACGGCAATTCCTTTCGTTTCAATCCTAGAACAAAAAAATACCCGTGACCAAAGAAAACTGAGAGCAAAACAACGAATAGCAAATAAGCAGGGTTCTTTTGTTGTAGCCAAAGAGGCAATCCCGTCTTCAGTTTTAATCCTCGATGACGTTTTTACCACTGGTTCAACACTCTTTGCGGCAGCACAAGCGCTTAAAGAAGCAGGATGCACATGGGTTGGCGGCCTAACGCTTGCCCGCGTTTAGGTTTAACATTGGCTCTTTCGGTAACCTTTGCGTCTTCTTACTAAATTCTTTCAGACGATTCTGAATTAGCTTGCGCAAACTCTTGAACATCTACCGAAATACTATGCTGAATGGGCTTCCATGAAGCTTTTTTAACCAATGCGACAAGAGCAATAGGAATGTAGGTAAGCATGAAAAAGGGGAACGTAAACATATAGCGAAGCTTTTTACCCGTTGTTGAATGAATGTTATCCCATTCCGTAAAAGTGGTAAGCGCACCAAACATAAACATAAACAAGGTGTAGTTAAACAGACAAAAGAAAATTGACGAAAGGGAAGAAGTTATCATAACTCCTGTAGACATTACTCCTGTAACACCAAGCGTAATAATTACCGCATTAAAAATAATAGTAATAATGGTAAGGAGCATTGCAGGCGCAATAGTCATCAACATATCGTAGCAAGCAAAACGATAGCCTTTTTTGTTTTTAAAAATCCCCTTTACCAAGCCTGCACCGTAATGGAAGAAAACCTGATAAAACCCTTTAGCCCAGCGAAAACGCTGATTCCACGAATCTTTAAATGTTAGCGGCTGTTCATCGTAGAGCATCGCCGTTGGACAATAGGCAATACGGCGGCCATGTAAGATTGAATAGGTCGAAAATTCAATATCTTCCGTAAGCAAATGAAACTTCCATCCGCCCATCTCTTCAATGATCTTTGCACTTATAAAAAACCCTGTACCCGAAACAGCACAACTTGTTCCAAGAGTAAGGCGTGCTTGGCTTAAATACTTTGCCTCGCGCATAAACCATACGGCATAACCAGCAGTAATCCAATTAGAACCATAATTTTTAGAATTACGATAGCTTGTAGATGCGATGGCGCCGTTATCAAATACCTTGTTCATTTCACGGAAGTAATTAACGTCCAAAACATTATCAGCGTCAAAAACAAAGTATGCCTCGTAGTTATTTTGAGAATAGTGCTCGCGAATACAAGTGATTCCATAATCAAGTGCATAACCTTTGCCAATTTCTTGCGTATTGAAACGAGGGAAAACAATAGCACCCGCTTCTTGAGCAACCGAAGCGGTATTATCAGTGCAATTATCGGCAATAACAAAAATGTCAATTAATTCTTGAGGATAATTTTGCACCCGAATACTATGAATAAGGTCTCCAATAACTGCATTTTCATTACGAGCAGAAATTACCACTGCATAACGATGGTTTTTCTTTGCCTCAGGTACAGGAGGCTTTCTGGTAAGCGTCACAAACACATAAAAAAGTTGATAGGCATAACAGCACGTAAAAGCAATAAATACGCAGAAATTAAAAATATCAACAAATGAAAGTGATATCGACTCAAGCAACTGATCAATCACGGAATATGCTCCTTAACGGCAAGCACTTGTTCACTTCTACCCCTTACACAAGCGCATATTCTTGCCTCATATGTCAGCAAGAAACCGAACCTGATTATAGTCATTTTTGCCAAACTACAACAGGTAAGCAAATGATCTGCGCAGTTTGTATACAATCTGTAAACGCAATTAGCAAGCACCAATAAAGGCTTTTTGCTTTGCGAGCTTTTCTAAAAGCTTGTCTACCATTCGTCTAAACAGCTCAAAACCAGCTTACAAAAAGCCTTCGACCTGACCTCACCAATACGCTTAAACCGTTCCCATTTGCCAAGAATTAAGATACTGAATTTGTTCAGGCGTGAGCGTGTCAATAGTAACTCCAAGCGTTTCAAGCTTTACGCGCGCGATAGTGTTATCAATGTCTTCAGGAACATCGTAGCAATCGGGCTTTAAATCTTGTGCATGCTTGATCATGTATTCTGCGCAAAGCGCCTGATTGGCAAAACTCATATCCATAACAGAAGCAGGATGTCCTTCCGCACAGCTTAAGTTGACCAATCGTCCATCGGCGAGCAATACAATTGTTCTACCGTTTTCAAGGGTATATTCTTCAACCAGCGGACGACGAGTAACGTGGTTTGTTGCATGCTCTTCAAGCCAAGGAATATTTATCTCTGAATTAAAGTGACCAGAATTGCAAATGATGGCTCCATCTTTCATATTTTCAAACATAGGTCCATCTATAACATTAAGATCGCCCGTAACGGTAATCCATACATCGCAAAGAGCAGCCGCCTCAACAGCGGGCATAACGCGATAGCCATCCATAATAGCTTCAAGCGCCTTTAAGGGATTTACCTCACAAACGATAACGTGCGCACCCATGCCGCGCGCCCGTTTTGCCACGCCACGACCACACCATCCATAGCCGGAAACTACCAGCGTGCGACCCGCAAGAAGACGATTAGTAGCACGGATAATACCATCAAGCGTTGATTGCCCCGTACCATAACGATTATCAAAGAAGTGCTTTGTTTTTGCTTCGTTAACAGCAATAATGGGGTACTTTAACTCGTTTTGCTTGGCCATTGCCGCCAAGCGAACAACACCCGTAGTGGTTTCTTCGGTACCGCCAATAATGGTTTCTAGAGCATCAGTACGAGTATCATGAATGCGACCAACAACATCTGCCCCATCATCCATAGTGATTTGCGGAAGCGAATCTATTACTGCATCAATATGGCGATAGTAGGTGGGAGTATCTTCCCCTTTAATAGCAAAAACAGGAATTTCAAAATGCTTGACCAAAGCAGCTGCGGTATCGTCTTGTGTTGAAAGAGGATTTGATGCACACAACACAATTTCTGCCCCGCCAGCTTTAAGCGTTCGCATAAGGTTGGCTGTTTCGGTTGTTACATGCAAACAAGCGCCAATTCTAATGCCTTTAAGCGGCTTTTCTTTTTCAAAGCGCTCGCGAATCGAAGCAAGCACAGGCATATCGCGATCTGCCCAAAGAATGCGGTCAAGCCCACCATCGGCAAGCGACATGTCTTTTATATCGTAGTTCATAAAAGCCTCCTACGTCTCAGCGTAAATTACCTTATAACAATGATTCGGATAAATAGTCAGTTTTGATTGAAAGAGTCTGCTCGCCTTGCGCTTACGTACCCGTAACAAATAACCATACAAATATTAAAAGTTTTACCGGCATTTCTTTTTGAGATCATCTTTCATCTTAACGTCAAAACCTTATCACGGTTGCAACAACATCATCAAGGGGTTTCAATATTTGCACTCTCTTGTGATACCGTGTTTGTTATACAAACTCATCGAAAAGGAGGCATTTATGAGCATCACCAGAAACCGCGAAGTAGTAAAGGCGGAACACATCAACGGAGGAAATGGATACATCCTTCGCGATATACTCCTTTCAGAAAACCAACTCAACGGCATTTGCACTTATACAGCCTGCATAACCCTTGATCCAGGATGCGAAATTGGCCCTCACACTCATAGTGAAGACTCTGAGATGTATTTCCTTATCGAAGGAAGCGCGATATACACCGACAACGGAGAGGATTTCGAAGTTCATGCAGGTGATGTGATGTTTTGCGAAAAGGGTGGCTCTCATGCAATCAAGAACGCTTCTGATGCTCCTGTAAAATTTGTTGCCCTCATCCAGAAGTAAGATTTAGGCTATAACTCATAGAATAATTTTATCTTCTTGCCTACAATACGAATAAGCTTACCATTGAGCGTTTATCGCTTAAAACCGATAAACGCTCTCCCATTGCCGACGAATACTCACTTCACCAGAAAAATCCTGATTGTCATAAACAATTGACCATTGTGTGTTACTGGTAATATCGCCTTCTTTGGGCGCTTGAGATGCCGCGCGCAAGGCTTCCCAAGCAACCTGCTTATCAGCATATTCTTCGCCCTCATGGGCAGAAAGTATATTCTCGATAGCATCGTAGCGCTCACGACCGTGGCCATAATTACCATTGCGCTGATTAGGCAGCACCTGATCTTTATACATAATGTAGAAATTAGTAACTGTTTTGGTTGGCGTTACTATCATAGGACGCTCAGGATTATCGCAATCAAACTCAATCACCCTGCCATCACCCGCAGCATCGGTAACATAAAAATGATAGTCACGTCCGCTTGTTGCGAACATATTATATTGAGAAAGCAAATCAACTGCTTCTTGGGTAGAAGCCGCTTTGTCTAAAACCAAACGAATAGCCATCGTGGTTGAAAGCATTTTCTTTGGTCCTTGCTGACATGTTGGCTTGCTATCAAGCGTTAACACCGCAACGGAAACGCCTTTTTCATTCACGCCATCAAGGCACACAAACGGCGCAACCAACCCCGAAAACTTAAATTTTGAATTCTTTTCTGGCTGATTTGTTAAAAGATTATCCAAAGCAGCAAATGCCACCGATTTATATCCATTTTTAGGATTTGTGCGAACCAATAAGGCAGAGGTGTCATTCGCAAAATCATAATTGCGCCCCATAAGCACATTGCCCTTTGTTCCCTGAAGAGTAAAAACGCTGCATCCAAATTGCGGAGCCTTGACGTGAATAGGAATAAAAGGAATTGCTTCTTTTACCATTACATCTAAACAAGCATCACTATCGGGCAGGGTACGATCAATAATTCGATCAAGATTGTAATCGTATTTCACATCCATACTGTACAAGTTATAAGGAGAATCAAACGAAGTAAGCTTCTTTAAGGTTGAAATGGTTGCTCGCCGAGAGTAGCTATAAGCTCCTAGAGCAACAACAGGCAGCGCCACCAATGCCACTGCAGAACCAACCAAGCGTCCAATCTTCATGTTGCGCCTCCTTGTTTGAAACAACGATTATAACCAATTTATCAAAACAAGTGCTCTCTGCTAGCAAAACCCACTCAAGGCTAGATGTCGCTCTAGCTCAATCAACCCTCAATTAACGCTAGCCAAATTACGAACTCAACAGCCCCTTTATCTGGTGCTCGGTATAATTTTTAACAAGAAGCATTTACCTTTCACCTAAGGAGAATCATGATTTCCGTTTTAAAAGACGCTTTTAAAACTGCCTTTAAAAAACCACTTACCTGGATTGCTCTTGTTGCCGTTCCGCTTATAGTTGCCTGCTTCGGACTGCTCTATTTTGGCACCTTTATAAGCCCCGATGAGCGCATAAAAGATTTACCCATTGCGGTAATCAACAAAGATAGCGGCTGCACCATAGATGATACAGAGCATAATTTTGGCAGTGAGTTAAGCGATGCAATTATCGAATCCGACAAAGCAAAGTGGACGGGAGCCCAATCACTCAATCAAGGGCTAGAAACCTTGAACAGTGGTATAGCAAGCTTGAGCGGCGCAAGCAATGCCTTTAGCGTGCTCTAGCGATTGGTGACCGTTTCAGGGTAGAGGTCGTGATGGGTCAATCTATCCCAAGCAACCTCTTCCCAGCGAGTGCCTGGCTTGCCGTAATTGCTATAGGGATCAATTGATATTCCCCCGCGTGGCAAAAACTTGCCCCACACTTCAATATATTTTGGATCCATCAAAGCAATAAGATCTTTTTTGATGATGTTAATGCAATCTTCATGAAAATCACCGTGATTACGAAACGAAAACAAGTAAAGCTTCAAACTTTTGCTTTCAACCATCTTAATGTTGGGAACATACGAAATGTAGACGGTTGCAAAGTCGGGCTGAGCCGTAATAGGACAAAGCGAGGTAAATTCTGGGCAGTTAAATTTAACAAAATAATCCGTATCGGGGTGCTTATTGATGAAGGTTTCCAACACACTTGGGTCATAATCTGACGGATATTCAATGCGCTGGTTACCAAGCAAAGAAATGCTTGCTTCTGATTCGCGCCCTGTATTAAAGCCCGCTTCTAATTTGCACCCCGCATAAGTGCCCGTTCCTATTTCGCACTCTATCGCTTCACATTCTCTATTAGTCATGCATACTCCTCATTGCTATTTGGTTAGTTTTAAGGTTGTGATATTTCGCGTCCATGTAGATGCCGCCCCCGTATATCCTGTCCTCAGAGACGCCGCCCACATGAACACAGCATAACGCAGAAAAATTTACAGCCTACAACCTTCTCAAACCACTCCAACCTTATTTCATCAGCGGATCGGTAACACCATTTAACTCAAACGCACGAATACGATCGATACATGTGCCGCACACACCACAAGGCTTATCCCCGCCCTCGTAGCATGACCACGTAAGCTCGTAGGGAACATTAAGCTCAAGACCCTTCTTAACGATGTCTGCCTTTGAGCACATAACAAATGGAGCCTCTAGATGAAGCTCTCCTCCCGTGCCCTCCGTGATGGCACGGTTCATAGCATCAACAAATTCTTTCGAGCAATCAGGGTAGGCGTTTCCTGCCCAATCGTCATGGTGTGCACCGTAAAACAATGCTGAGCATCCTAGCGACAGAGCCATAGAAGCAGCTGAGGCAAGAAAGAGCCCATTTCTAAAAGGAACATACGTACTTACCGGGTATCCGCCTGTTTCAGAAAGCTGCTCAGCATAACTTTCTGCGGGAATATCTTGCGTTGAATGGGCAAGTAAAGAACAGTTGCTCTCAGCAAAAATTGCTGCTAAATCCAAAAAGCGCTGCTCTACTTTATAATACTGAGCAACCGCGCTGGCAGATTCTATTTCTTTTTCATGGCGCTGACCATATGAAATGCTCAAAGCGTATACGTTATGGGAGCCAAAGCGTTGCACCGCCATAGCGAGCAGCGTGGTGGAATCAACGCCGCCGCTACAAAGAACAAGAGCCTTTTCTTGGTTTTTGCCTTGATGATGCGCTTTGTGTGCTGTTTTGCCTGCCATGGCTACACTCCCCTGTCACATTCAGGCCAAATGATTTTATGAAGTTGCAGTTGCAGCGTTATTTTGCCCAAATTTGCACGTTTCATAAATTCAACTATTTCTGATGGGTCAAGCTTCCCAAAAACAGGGCTTACATATACCGATGTTTTATCCGCAAGATCAAACAACGTAACAATCTCATTCATACGTTCTAAATCGGCATATGAGCCGGCAACAAATTTTACCGTGTCTTCGGAAGAAAGCAGCGAAAAGTTGCTCATTTTCATGCGCGCCTCCATGCCGCTTGAAGGTAATTTATAATCCATCGTAAAGATTAAGGTGCCTAAAACATCATCACCCCAAGCACCGCGCTGCTCAATAAACCTTGCTATATCAGAAGAACCATTGGTTTCAACCTCGACCGTTAGGCCATCGCCATCTTTGAGCAAAACATGTACAAGCGCCTCTATTAAATCACCCAAAAAAGGTTGCAGGGTTGGCTCGCCACCAGTGAGCGTTACAAAGCGCACGCCCGATTCAACAACATAGGCAACAAGATCTTCAATAGAAATAAACTCGCAAGAAACTCCCTGTTCATTTGCCCATTTTGTATCGCAGTAAGAACAAGAAAGATTACAACCCGGAAAGCGAATAAATGCTGCAAGCTTTCCTGCATGTTGCCCTTCGCCGTTAATGCTCACAAAGCGCTCGACAATAGGAAGTACTTGAGATTGACGCTGCGTTTGGGATCCACTAGAAAAAGGGTGCTCCTCAAACGCTTTGCTATCATCATCCTTACAACTCGACAAGCCTAAAACATCTCACTTACCGTAATAGATTGCACAGTTATTGGGCGTTTCATATACCTCAACCTGAGCCACTGAAAAACCGTCCCGCTTAAGACAATCGTAAAAATAACGGGCAAGATTTTCTGCCGTAGTGCGAAATGAGAGCATAGAAAGTTCAAACCCTTCTGCTTCAAGGCAGGCAATGGTTGCGTTTTTCAACGACCCTTGCTCAACTAAAAAAGAATGGTCTAATTCTTCCGTGAGCTCCCTAAGGGCTTTTTTAAACTCACCAAAGTCAACAACCATATCCTTCATGGTGCCCTCAGATTGCAGGTGCTCTTGCGCTAAATATGCCACAACGCGCCAACGGTGCCCATGAAGGTTTTCGCATTTACCGTGATAGTTAGTAAGAAAATGTGCAGCGTCAAAACTACTTTCGGTTTTTAACCCGTACATCTTTATCCTCTCTTGCCTTAAACAAGGCTCACCGCAACTTGGCTGATCATATTGAGGTTACTTAGCCAAACCAACTTCACTAAAGTAGGCTTTAACATCGTCTTCCCAATGAGGAAGCTCTGCCCCAAACATTTCAAGCATCAAGCTCTCAAGCAAAACCTGCTCAGCGGTAACCAGATTAGTTTCTGGGACAAGAACTTTATTTGGTTCATATCCGCAAACTTCCAAAACTTTTGACAAAAAAGTATAGCGGTTTACTGCGCCTTTGCCAGTGATGTGCAAAACTCCTGTTGCTCTTTTTTCAATGGCCTTTATCAAGAAATTCACATACGTAGAAATCGAAGTAGGAGAAGCATATTGATCAGTACGAGCAGGGATAGTTTTTCCTGCTTTGGCAGCGTCGAGCGCATCCTTTACTTGCCCGCCGTTGATGCTGTAAATCCAAGAAGAACGAATGATTAAATGATCAGGCGTAGTATCGCGCACCATAACTTCACCGGCACGCTTTGACTTGCCGTAAGGAGTTTCTGGATGAGGAGCATCAAACTCGTTTGCAGGCTCAGCCATTCTTACCGGATAAACATCATCAGTTGAGATTTGAACCATAAGGGCACCAACCGCATTGGCAACAACCGCCACATTACGAGCACCTAATGCATTGACCTCGTAAGCCTTAATGCGGTTGCTCAATCCTGTTGCTGCGCGAGGAATGCCAGCACAATTGATGATTACATCAGGACGCACTTCATTAGCAAACGAATCAAGACGTTCAGGCTCACCAACACTGAGTTCAGAATCGGTTTCTGCGACACGATAGCCATGTTTTTCAAGACGATTTACAATTTCGCTACCAATAAAACCTTTTGAACCCGTTACCCATATGGTTTTTGTCTCGCTCATAACTACCTCTTTTTTCTTACCAAATACCTTCAATTTACGGTTTAAGAGGGGCTTTGACAACGCCCCTCTTTGTAATGTTTACGTATTGCATTACTTGAATTACGCAGCTGCTTCAGCTGGCGCGCTAGGTCCGTTTGTTCCGCCCTTCTTTTTGTTAATCAGCTTTTGTGCTAGCGCAATGAGAGCAATAATAACAAAGCCAACGATATTTATTGTTAAGCCAGCAACTTCAGCTAACGAGGCGGTTGGAATCATAATGCAAACGCCTGCTACTATCGCCAAAATGCGAAATACCGGGTTAATCTTAGTAAAGAGGTAGCCTTCCAAACCTGCCGCAATACCAAACAAACCAAACATTGCCATAGCGGTATTGAATACAACAAACACAGGCTCAACGGGAACTTGCAAAATGAGCGCAGGGAAAAACGCAAAGATAAACGGAATGATATAAGCCGCAATACCCAAACGAGTTGCATTGACCGCGGTTTTCATGGGGCGAGATTTAGCAATAGCACTGCCCGCGTACGCAGCCAGAGCAACCGGTGGCGTAATATCTGCCAAAATTCCAAAATAGAATACGAAAAAGTGAGCGCAAACCAAAGGAACACCAAGCTGAATAAGAATTGGCGCACAGGTTGCTGCCATAATGCAGTAATTTGCCGTGGTAGGAACGCCCATGCCCAAAACAATGCAGCAAAGCATCGTAAGAACCAAACCAATAAGAAGAACATCGCCCGAAGCCATAACAATGACGTTAATTAATGTTGAAGCAAGACCAGTAATAGTAATACAACCAGCAATGAGACCAGCAAGCGCGCAAGCAACCGCTACCGCAATGGTGTTTTTAGCGCCTGCAGCAAACGCATCGCAAGCAGTCCACAAGGAAGTTTTGCAGGTTTCAAGAAAAACAGAGCCAAACGATTGCCCCTCGGCCCTTTCGTTCCAGTTGGTTAGCAAAAAATGAATAAACCCAATAATAAAAGCAACCAAGATAGAAACAGCAGCAGATACCGCCATGGTATAAACACCTGCAGCAACAAGCCATACCAGCAAAACCAACGGAATAATAAGGTAACAATTCTTAAGCAGATAAATCCAGGTAGGAAGCTCATTGAAGGGGATACCCTTTAAGCCCGCGCGCTTTGCCTCCAAATGCACGGTCATAAAAATTCCCGTAAAGTAGAGCAGCGCAGGAATAATAGCAATGGTTGCAACCTGAATATAAGGAATGCCCATATATTCAGCCATCAAAAACGCAGCAGCGCCCATAATAGGAGGCATGATCTGTCCGCCTGTAGAAGAAGCAGCTTCAACCGCGCCAGCAAATTCGGGCTTATAGCCTGTCTTTTTCATCATAGGGATGGTTACCGAACCGGTAGTTACGGTGTTGCCAACAGAAGAACCTGAAACCATACCGCACAAAGCAGAAGAAATTACGGCAACTTTTGCTGCACCACCAGAAGACCAACCAGCAAGACGATTGGCAAATGAAATAAAGAAATTCGCAATACCAGTACGCTCTAAAAATGCACCAAAGATGATGAAAAGAACGATGTAGGTATAACAAACATTAGTTGGCGTGCCAATTACGCCGCTCGTTGTATAGAAAAGCTTCTGCACAATATTTGAAAGCGAACGATATACATCGGAATTGTAAGAGAACTGCCAATAAAACGCATAAATAAGCAAGCAGCCAACAACAACGATGATAGGAATTCCAACACAACGGCGACAAAGATCAGCTAAAACGCCAATACCAATAACACCAAGAGCCACTTCCAAAACACCAATGCGCTGGCCCATCATCAAAATATCGACGGTGTTGAATGAGTAATACAAAAACGCTCCCGCGCCTGCCACCATCAAAATGATGTCGTACCAGGGCATATGATTAACTTTATGCCCTGTTTTTTTTGAAGGATACATAAGGTAACCAACGATAATAACCATCGCAACAAAACGAGCAAGGCGCGTTTCTGCCTGCTCAAGGCTAAAAAGGGTCATATAAAGGCAGTAAACCGAAAAAGCAATCATTACTGCCGTAACAATTACCTTAGGAATACCCTCCCAAATGCGAGTGTTAGATTCGCGATCATACTTACGCATAACCGCTTCAGCATCCACCTCGCCATTTTCCAGGATGGCAACATCGGTTTCTTGCGCCTTATCTTCCTTATCCTTCTTTTTAAAAATACTCATGTAGTCTCCTTGGATTACGTTATTTCTTTAAGTCTGAAATATGCCTTCTGCGCCGCAAACAAACAATGCCCTTAAAGGCGTGCGCAATACTTGATTGAAAAGGTTTAGAAGAAAATCCACCAGCCACCAAAGACACATTTCAGAACTAAAGTAACCAGTCAGGGCTACAACGAACACATCGTCGCAGCCCTGAGATACTTAATCAGCCAAATTGCCGCATCAAAACGGCTCTTTAAGGTTATTTGGTAGCAACCTCAAAACCTTGTTCGCTGAAGTACTTAGCAGCACCTGCATGATAAGGAAGCGAGATAATAGAAGCTGCTTCTTCTTTGCTCAACTCTGCATACTTAGCATGAGCGTCTGCCTGCTTTTCTGCGCCATCAAAAATGGAGGCTGTAAATTTATAGATAGTGTCTTCATCAACAGAATCATTGGCAAGAATAACCGCTAAAACTGCAACCGTAGTGGTGTCTTCCGTCATACCAGAATAGGTACCAGCTGGGATGGTTGCCTGAGCATAGTAAGGAGAAGTTTCCATAAGCGTTGCAATATGATCAGCATCCATAGATACCAAGTAAGCCTGCTTAGAGGTTGAAAGGTCGGTAATTGCCGTGGTAGGTGCACCAGCCGTAATGAATGCTGCATCAATCTTGCCATTCTTCAAAGAATCAGCAGAATCGGCGAAGTTTTGATATACCGCGTTGATATCACTCTCCGCAATGCCATAAGCACTAAGAATATCCATAGCATTAAAATAAACGCCCGAGTTAGCAGCACCGATAGAAACGGTTTTACCCTTAAGGTCTGCAACAGTTTTAATAGAAGGATCACACGTTACAATCTGAACCTGCTCTTGGTAGAGCGCTGCAACTACCGAGAAATCTTTATAAGCGGCGCCCTCAAAAAGGCTTTTACCATCGTAAGCATAGGTTGCAACATCGGTTTGGCAAAATCCAAGCTCTGCCTCATTGTTCTGAAGTGCTTCAATATTAGCCTTGGAGCCTTCGCTTGAAAGTGCGTTAACTTTTACGTCAGCGCTGTTAGTTGCATACTGAGCGAGAACGGTGCCGTATGCATAATAGGTACCAGATTCGCCGCCCGTGACAAAACGAAGTTCGTTGCTCTTAGAGCCAGAATTAGAACTTCCGCATCCAACCATAACAAAAGCCATGGCCATAGCACATGCTGCAACAAAAACAGCAAGAAGCTTCTTTTTCATACTCAACTCTCTTTCTTTCCCGTTTTTACCATATAAAACACGGAGCCTTTAAGCATTTTGACCACTATTCAAAATGCAGGAATCACTATGTATGTGCTCGGAAAAACAAATGCTTTCCTCCGCAACGTGAAACGTAAAGCTCTCCCGTTTAACGCTTGTTGATTTTACGTGATGTAAACGTTAAATATGTGCAAAATAATAAATTTTTTTGTCACGTAACAAAAATTTTTGGATACAAGGTCAAAAAAATTCCTTTTCCTATTACTATTTGAACAACAAACCTCAATACTTTGGATGGGTGTTATGGCATTAGAAAACTGGGACTGGTTTATAGAGCTAGCCGAAACAGAAAACTTCACCAAAGCGGCAGAAAATTTGCAAATTTCTCAACAAACCCTCAGCGCTCGCCTCGTCGCACTTGAGAAAAGCCTTGATGCAAAGCTCATCGTTCGCGCCACCCCTTTATCTTTGACATCCGCAGGCTTGGTGTTTCTTTTATTCGCACGAGAACAACGGCAAGCTTGCCGCGATATGATTCGCCAAGTTGGAGAGGCTACCGGAAGCGGCGCGGGAATTTTAAAAGTTGGCATCTCTCATGTTAGAGGGCGCCTTCTTATGCCGCAGATCATTAAAAACATGCGTAAACAATTTCCCGGAGTGAGCATTTATCTTATTGAGGGAACCAACAAAGAGCTCATTCATATGGCAGAACGCGCTGAGGTTGATGCTGTTATTGCCCGCTTAGGTATAACAATTCCTGGTGTAGAAATTACTCCTCTCTACCAAGAAAAGGTTGTTTTAGCGCTCAGAGATGATCTGCTCGAACAGGCCACCGGGATGCCTGCAGAGCAAGCCCGTTGTGCACTTTCCGAAAACGGCATTGGCGCTTTAAAAAACTGCCCTTTTGTTCTTGAATCGGTTGACGATATTGCAGGAAGAATTGCCTATTCAGAGCTTCGCAATGCAGGAATTAACCCCAAAGTGGTGGCTACAAGCGAAAACCTACCAACCCTTCTTGCTATGAGCGCCGAAGGGCTTGGAGCAGTGTTTTGCCCCGTAAATATGCTCGATCTACTCCGCGATAGCCTCACCAAAAACCTCGTACGAATACCTTTGTCAAAACAAGCTACCTATGACATAAGCCTAGGAATTCCTCTACAGCAAGAACCTTGGAAAGCACTCGAAGTATTCAAGCAACTCGTACAGGAAGAAGCTACGACGCACTAGGTTTTTTACGTTTCTTTTTTAATGGAAAAAGCTCGCTAATTAAGATAGCAACAAAAATTAAAACAAAGCCAAAAACAAGACGAAATGTCATTTGCTCGCCGTAAATCAAAACCGAAAAAACAACCCCAAAAACACTTTCCAAGCTCAAAAATAAAGAAGCCTGAGCAGGCGGAACATAGGCAAGTGCAATGTTTTGAATACCAAAACAAATAACAGAGGCAAAAATAATAAGAAATACCAGCTGCCCCACAATATCAGGGGTAAACACTTCAAGTGCTGGAGCTGGCTCGGTTAGTGCACCGAGAGCAAAACCAAAAAAACCTTCGCACAAAAATTGAATGGCAGTTAAAACCAACACATTGGCATAGCCGGCAAACTTAGACACCACTGAAATGTGTAACGCAAAAAAGAAGGCACAACATAGGGTTAACCCTTCGCCAAGCCCCAAGCTTAATCCAGCTCCCGATGCGCTTGCCGATACAAACCAGATACCCACAACAGCAATGCACGCAGCACCAATATTAAAAATCGAAGGTCGTTTTTTCCCAAGAACCCACCAAACAAACGGCACAATCACGCAGTATGTTGCGGTGAGAAAAGCATTAATTCCTGGTGTAGTATGCTGCAACCCTACCGTTTGTGTAAGAAATGCCAAAAACTCAAGCGCTCCTAAAATTGCACCCATAGCAAAAACTTTTGCTGAAAAAATACGTGCAATTTGCTTGCGTAAGAAAAATGCAATAATAATTCCCGCAGCACTGAAGCGAATACCCAACAACCACGCAGGGGGTAAAACCTCAACCACATCTTTCATGACAACAAAGGCATAGCCCCACAACGCCGTGGCAGCAACAAGAAGAAGTTTATAAACTGAAACAGGTATTTTTGCAAACAATTGCATAGCCAAGCGATTATAAATCTCTTGTGAAATATTGTGGGATGAGATTTCTTTTGTGCGACAAAAGTACAAAATCAAAAGACCTTAAAAAACGGCTTACATAACCAATAGGCAACTTATTACGCAATTAGCAAAAAAACGATTTGGTCAAAAGAAAGAGTTAGTAAATGACAAAAGGAGTAACCACTCGGGAGTGGCTTCCGTTAATAGGAATGACTATCGCGGCATTCGTATTTAATTCTTCTGAATTTATGCCCATTGGCTTGCTCACCGATATCGGATCGACCTTTAATACCGATGAAGCAACTACCGGCTTGCTTGTTTCGGTTTATGCGTGGATGGTTATGCTTTTATCGCTTCCCCTCATGATGATAGCCACAAGAATAAACTTTAGGCGCCTGTTCTTGTTGGTATTGCTTGTTTTTGCAATAGGTCAAGTAGCTTCGGCTCTTGCGCTCACATACGAGATGCTTATGGCGGCTCGTCTTATAGTAGCCTGTGCTCACTCCGTGTTTTGGGCAATCGTGGCACCCATTGCCGTGCGCCTTGTAGCGCCACAACATCAGGCACTTGCCTTAAGTGTTGTTGAAGCAGGATGCGCCATTGCTATGGTAGCTGGCTTGCCTCTTGGTAGAACAATCGGGCTTATCATGAGCTGGCGTTTAACCTTTGCTTGCATAGCAGGCATCTCTTTCATTCTGCTTCTCTATATGTTTCGCACCATGCCAGAAATCCCAGGCGCAGAAACATTTACCTTCTCTCAGCTCCCTCACCTTCTTAAAAACAAATCCCTCATTGCCCTATTTGTGTTAACAGCAATTTATTCCATGGGCTACTACACTGGTTACAGCTATATAGAGCCTTTTTTCTTACAGATTTCCCACATGAATAGCGAAGTGGTTACCGCTGCTTTATGCATATTTGGCGCCGCGGGAATTATTAGCAGCTTTTTGTATGCAAAAGGATATGCGCGCTTTCGCTTCTTTTTGTTAGGCTCAGTTGTTGCAGGAGTGGCACTTTCGCTTTTGTTTATGCGGCTGGTAACAGTAAATATTGCAGGAGCAATGGCGCTCTGTGCATTGTGGGGGCTCTGCTCTGCCATCTTCAACATTGCCATTCAGGCAGAAATTATCAGAAGTTCTTCTAGCGAAGAGCAAACCGTAGCAATGGCAATTTTTTCAGGTATTTTTAATTTTGGCATTGGAACTGGAACTCTTCTTGGCGGACAAACGGTAACCTACTTAGGTTTAGAATATGTTGGGTTTGTTGGCGCTGCGATTGGAGTTGCCGCCTCGCTCTACTGCGTTTTCGTGGTAATACGACGTCTTAAGCAGCCACATACGCTCGCCTGCGAGCAACAAAAAATAGAACAATCATAACGCTACCGGTAACAATCCAAGTAATGGGGTAAATAAGCATCAGGTTTTCAAAACTTGAAATTGCAGGAAAAATAACTAGCACATATCCTATTCGCAACAAGCATGAACCAATAATTACTATCACTGTTGGCAATACCGACCAACCCATACCACGCATCCCAGCAGCAGTAATTTCATAAGAACAAGGCATGCATTCCAACAGTTCAACATGCCACATACGAATTGCGCCATATGAAAGAGCACCTGCTTCAGTTGAGAACACACCCAAAGAGATATCGCCCAAACCAACAAAGAGTAGGCTTAAGGCAAGGGTTATTCCCACTGCTGTTCCCATGCAAAATTTCATAGCAGCATCGCAACGATCATATTTTTTTGCTGCATAATTTTGCCCAACAAACGTTACCGCAGCCTGAGAAAATGCACTGGTAAAAAAGTAGGTATAGTACTCATAATTCATCGCCGCCGCCGAACCCGCCGTTGCATCGGTACCAAAACTGTTAATGGCGCCCTGAATGACCACGTTAGAAAGAGCGAATACCGCACCTTGCAAAGCGGCGGGAACACCAATATAGAGCAACGAGTACACATCCGACTTAGCAACATGAAAATTTGAAAAAGTAAGACGAAATGTTTCTTCTTCATGTAAAAGAAAGAAAACAACTACACCAGCACTTACTGCATTTGAAATTACCGTTGCCAGCGCAATGCCAAAAACGCCGCCATTGAATACAACAACCGCCACATAATTCAAAATAATATTAAGAACGACCGAAAGAGCCAATGCATAAAGCGGGCGCCTCGTATCCCCTTTAGCCCTTAAAACGGCTGATCCAAAGTTATAGACGACAAAAAATACCACACCTGCAAAATACACATGAAGATACTGCTGCGCTTCTTCCCATGCATCGTATGGAACATTAACGGCTTCAAGAATAGGATCGGTCGTAAGTATGCCTATAACCGTCATCAATACTGAACAAACAAGAGCAACCACAACCGTGGTCTGAATTCCACCCCGAACTTTTTCTGGCTCTCCTCTACCAATATACACAGCGATCAAAACATTCGACCCAATAGAGAGTCCCACAAATATAGCAATAAATAAACTGATAATAGGAGCAACGCCACCAACAGCAGCCAAGGCTGAGCTTCCAATGTATTGACCTGCGATAATAGCATCAGCCGAATTAAAGAGCTGTTGCAAAATGCTACTTAAAGCTAAGGGAACAGCAAACAGAATAATTTTTAAAGGAAGCGGCCCATTGAGCATGTCTATGCTATTGCGCTTTTTTATGTGCTCGGTCATTATCGTGCTACCTTGAAGTAATCTCTTGTAATGCTGTGTCGTATAAGCAAACCGATTCTGCCACTATCGCAACGTAAGCGCAAGATATAGCAAGATATATGCAGGTAAATTTTCATACCCCCTGGTGTTGCACTGAATGCGGAAAATTATGTTTGCGGTTAGTGTTGCGGTGAGTACAGGAAATTACGGGAAAATTACGTGCAGGAGCATACAAAGGCTAAGCGTCCAGCGAATAAAAAATATCTTGCATTGATTTTATAAAAGGGTATACTAGCTAATCGCGTTGAAAAACATTCCTCGGTAGCTCAATGGCAGAGCATCCGGCTGTTAACCGGAGGGTTGTAGGTTCGAGTCCTACCCGGGGAGCCATTAAAAATCTAAACCCGTTTAAAAGCGAGTTTTCATTTTGACACTGCATTAACACCTCCGAAACTCCACAGAAAAACATCCTAAGCCCTATTTTTCTATAACCTTACTTCGCTCTGGAAGCGTAAACGGTCGTACCACCAATTCTAAGAGCTTGGATAAATCTGGAGTACAGAGGCGCTATCAAAGCTACTCTACCAACGATAACTATCATCTCTATACTGCATGGAAAACTACCGCAGATGATACAGCTGCAGGAGCTACTACCACAGGCAAGAACGCCTATGTTGAGTTCCGTATCATCCAAGTAGGCCCCCATGATAACGATGGCTCTGCTATCACCTTTATGGCAACGCATTCGTTGCCTACAGCGAAACAGATGAACTCTTCTTCTGACAATACAGGTGGCTGGTATTCTTCTGCTATGCGAGGATACATGTCGAGTTATG
>CAVJWZ010000008.1:0-40065 GCA_963653545.1 uncultured Eubacteriales bacterium
GGTTTTGTCGCAAAAGCGCAGGGCAAAATACAAATCGAAAGTGAACTTGATAAAGGGTCAACTTTTGATATCACCTTCCCCTTACACAACCAGTAAATCATGGTTGCAATGTGCAAAACCTGTGAAAGTTTGATCAAAGATTTCAAGTAAACGGTTCTCTATTTTGCATCGCGCTAGACTAGAGTTCGCAAGAATGCATGCAATACGTTCACCAATAAGGGGAGTTACGCCACTTTTATGAGAAACAATATCCCAAACCCCTTCAACCCTCTTGTACGTGTATCGAACAGGTGGTTCAACCGCGTTATGGGAGCAGTTTCTGAAGGTGGTCTCGCTGAACAAGAGGCTGAATATGCAGCCCATCGTACCTCGCGCGATTATATCTGGAACTCGATTGGCGTTGCTGCATGGGGATGCGTTTTTCCTGTTTTAACTATTGTTGCAACCCAACTTGTTGGAGCAGAACAAGCTGGTATGTTTTCAATGGCATTTGTTACTGCAACGCTTTTAATGATCATTGCCAATTTTGGCGTTAGAACGTATCAAATATCCGATTTAGACGAAAAGCACTCGTTTTCCGACTATCAAATCCATCGATGGATTACCTGTATTCTCATGGTATTCATTGGGGTTGTATACTGCACTATTCGCGGATACGGCGAAGAGATGTTTTATTTATCTCTTGGAGTGTATATATACAAAATGGTCGATGGCTTGGCTGATGTGTATGAAGGAAGGCTGCAGCAAGCAGATAAACTCTACCTTGCAGGCATTTCGCAAACCATTCGTTCGCTTTTAGCACTCATTGCCTTTTCGCTTTTACTCCTTATAACCAAGAATATGGTTGCTGCCTGTTGCGCAATAGCCGTTGGCGCTATAGCTTCTTTTATAATTTTGACCTTTCCCCTCGCGCTTTTAGAAACGCCCAAATCAAAACGCTGCAGTACTTCAAGCATTGTTGCGCTTTTTAAAAACTGTTTCCCGCTTTTTATTGCCTTATTTTTATATGCCCTCATCGACAATATGCCCAAATTTGTAATGGAGGGCACGCTCTCTTACGACAACCAGCTCTATTTCAATGCGCTTTACTTCCCGGCTCAGGGAATTTTGCTCACCGCTCAGCTTATTTATAAACCCATGCTAGTTCGCATGGCAGAAGTTTGGCACGACCCAAACAAACGCAAACGCTTTGATCTTATTGTTGCAGGTATGCTTGTTCTTATTGTTGGCATTAGCGTTGTTAACGTTATTATCATGGGATGGATTGGCATTCCCATTATGAGTTTGCTCTATGGCATTGACTTTGAGCAATTCAGGGGGCTTACCTACATCATGCTCGCAGCAGGCGGAATTACGGCAGCCATTGATTTTTTGTATCAAACTATCACGGTATTACGGCGCCAAAAAGACGTTATGATGCTCTATGTGGTAACCTTTGGCTTTTCCATTTTCATCCCTATTTTGCTCGTTAATTTCACGGGGCTACCAGGGGCGGTTATTGGATATCTTATTGTAATGTGTATCCTTATGGTTTTGCTGGTTTGGGAATATTTTCGTATTAGAAAAGACCTTAATACCACCAACACCAATCAGAATTTTTCAAGAAGTGCTACCGTAAAATAGGTGCGTTCATAAGGGCGATAAAACGCTCTCGATTCAACCAACGAAATATTTTCTTTTTGCATAAGATCGTTAACATCACGAGGCTCTTCACCTTTAGAAGATTGCCCTAAAACTATAAACGCTCCCGTATAGGTGCTTAAAACTTCATCCCACGACTTTACGCTTACAAGCGAAGGAGCATAGGCCAAATACGATCGCGCCCAATTACCCGTTTGCCAATCAAGATAGGTTTGTTTAATCTCAGGGTACTCAACGCACATTACCCCTTCAACGCCTATGTCAGAAGACAAAACCAACGTGGCATCAGAGCTTATTTCTTTAAAATAGGTAAGAGCATCGTCATTTTCTTCCGAATAATTATCACCCAACAAAATAGCGACACTAAACAAAGAGACACACAGCGCTAACGCGCAAACAAGTTTTGTGAATATCTGAAAGCGCAAGCGCGAAAGCAAGACCGAAATCGCAAACAACAAAGGCCCTGAAGCCACAAACGCATAACGGTAATACAAAATAAAAGAATCCATTACCACCGAAGCGATGAGCGAAAGTAAAATTACTCCCCCATACAAGCCAAAAGCTAACCAACCTGCAATAACAGCTGCTCTTTGGGTTTTGTTCTTGGTCTTACCACTAAAAAACTTTGTCTTTTTTAGTTTTACGGCAACAACATATCCAACAACAAGTGCGATAAAAGCACAAAGAAATATACCGGTGAAAATTTGAGCCACGAGCCCATATTCTCCAAGCCAAGCAAAACACATTCCATCAGTTGCCACCAAATATGTGAATACATTAAAGACGGACTCGAACGAAATATTTGCCCAGTACGATTTTGAAACTACCCCAACCTGACCAAGTAAAACCGAAAGCCATGGCAGATAAAGCACAACTTGTAAAAGCGCCTGGATAACAAACACCACCAAAAACTTCTTAGTTGTTTTGCTGTTGCGCAACAAAAACACCAACAGCATCACATTGATTAAAAACGCCGTTAACACGCCAAAATAATGCAGATAAGCGCTGGCCAAACTTGAAAGAAAGAACACCACCCACCACGCACGCGGACACGACGTGTTACATTTAATTGATCGAGCACACCGAAATGCAAAAAGAGCGCACAGCGAAACACTAAAAAATACCCAAGAATACATACGAATTTCGGTAGCCATAACTATCACATAAGGCGTCGTAAGAACAAAAAACGAAAATAAAACCCCTATTTTAGGACCAAAATCTTTTCTTAAATACGCAAAGCCAAGACAAGCTGTTGCAAAAATTCCAAGCATTGTTGCAAAGCGATAGACAACCAAATTTTGCCCAAATATGATATTGAGAACATGAAGGCCCCAATAATATAAAATGGGATGAACATCCCCTGAGCCTATATACCAAATATCAGCAAAATCATGATTCGCAATAGCTACCGAATAACTTTCATCAAACCAAACATTGTTGTGAAATGCATTAAGCGATAAAAAAACCGCACCTATGCATAACAAAACAAGATGAAAACTTCGACTCTCAAATATCGAACCTTTAGAACCATTAAACAATTTGGTAGCAACAGCATTAGTCATTAAAATTTCTCCTTTATTTAATTATCGTAGAGATACCCCAATAATGCGATAATGCATAAAACAAACGAAACCAATCCATGAAAGTGATGCTGTTGTATGTCTCTTATTTTTCATGCTGATGATTTTGGAATTACTCCAGGTCAGGCAAATAAAATCTTAAGTCTGAGTAGCGCTTGTAACAATTCGGGGCGCCTTAATAGTGTAAGTATTTTTATTAATGCGGCTTCGTTTAGTGAATGCGGCGCGCTGCTGGTACCTTTTGTTGATAAAAAAGCGTTATTGGTAGCGGCTCATCTCAATATTGTTGAAGGGCCCTGCTGTGCTCCTCAAGAAGAAATCCCGCTCTTGGTAGATGAAAGAGGAATGTTCAAGTTAAACTTTGTTGATATTTTGCGCTTGTCAAAATCGCTCCAAAATGAAGATTTATTGGTACAAATAGCAATTGAATTTACCTGCCAAATTGAGCGCTTTCTTACGCAATTCCCCTCGCTAAAAAACTCCTTGCGTCTTGATAGCCATCAACATGTTCATATGATTCCGTTGGTGTATCGCGCTCTTGGGCTTGCTTTAGAAGGGATTTCTTGCAAGGTTGACCATATACGAGTCTCGCAGGAAACAACTATATACTTAAAAGATCAGCCTCAACTCATAAAAAAGATCAAACCGGTTAATATCGTTAAAACAAAACTGCTATCTATGCTTTGGACTCACTGCAAAAAGCACCCCATCGCAACAAATAAACCAGCCAGCGATTTTTGCGGCGTTTTATTCTCGGGGCATATGGAAGATCTTAACGATCGAGCACTCGCAATACTTAATCAACAGGCTCTTCGTTTTGGACGCGATGTTGAAGTTTTGTATCATCCTTTTGGTGTTTTGCCAAACGAGACGCCCCTCGATGATGCCAAGGCTGATTTTTTAGCATTCCACACCTCAGAACATCGTCTCAATGAAGCAAATGCGCTACGCCGCTCAGGACTACCGGTATAAAAGCGCTCATTCTATACCGGTAGCCTACAATCTTTCTCTTTGCTGCATTCTCTCTTCTCAAAAACCCAAAATACAGCCTTATTGATTACAAAAGAAGCCAGCCGCCTTCAATAAAAAGAACTTGCCCTGTTATGTACGACGATTCATCGCTTGCCAAGAAAAGAACACCGTTGGCAATATCGTCTTTTGTACCGCGCTTTCCGAGAGGAAGCTTGGCACAAAGGTCGGCTTCAAGTTTTTTATCAGAATAAAGATCAGCGTTAAGATCGGTTGGAATGCTACCAGGGCCAACCGCATTAACCCTGATTCCATCAGGGCCAAGATCGCGAGCAAGCGTTTTGGTAAGCGATATAACCCCTGCCTTGCTGATGTTATACAAAAGATTTTTAGGGTTGTAGGTAACTCCTGAAATAGAAGCAAGGTTAATGATAGACCCTTGGGTTTTTTTATTTCGATGATAACGAGCAAACCACTGACAAGCAAACACCATCGACTTAAGATTGGTGTTCATCTGCTTCTCCCAAATTTCTTCGGTAACTTCGTCAATGCTTTCTAAAGAAAAAATTCCAGCATTATTGACTAAAATATCAAATGCTCCAAACTTATCAACAACAGCGGTAAAAAAAGAATCTAGATCTGCAACCGAAGAAACGTCAACGGCTTTTGCCATGATGCGACTTCTGTCGTTGCCTGCCACTTCCTGCATGAGTTCTTCTTTGCCACGAGGCGAGATACTACAAAATGCTACCTTGGCTCCCGCTTCGTAAAAACGCTCACCAATCTGGCGACCAATACCTCGTGCCGACCCCGTTACAACAACTGTTTTCCCCGTAAAATCGTACGAAATACTCATAGCTTGCCACCTTTCTTTACTTCTCTTTTTTATGAAACGCAATCCAATACATCATGCCCACAAAGAGCGCACCACCAACAATATTGCCTGGAACGGTGGCGCTCCAATTCCATAGGGCGCCTGCCCAAGAAACTGAAGCGGGATCAAGAACAGCAGGACCAGCACCAACCGAAGCAAGCAAAATCCCCATAGGCAAAAAGAACATATTGGCAACGCAGTGCTCAAAACCGCAAGCCACAAAAGCAGCAATGGGAAGCAGGACGGCAAACATCTTGTCCACTACTGTTTTTGATGCATATGCCATCCAAACAGCCAAGCAAACAAGAAAATTACAAAGAATACCCTTGGCAAATAAGGTAACCCAATCGGCGGACATTTTACCGCTGGCAACGCTCACCATGGTTTGCCCCACCAAGCCACCATCCATAGCTGGCATACCACTTAAATACACCAAGCCAACCATCACAAGCGAACCTATAAAGTTGCCCACAAATACAACCAGCCAGTTTTTCAAAACAGCCGCCCAGGATATTTTTTTGCTAGCTGCCGTCATGACAATCATGGTGTTTCCGGTAAAAAGCTCAGCGCCGCAAACTACTACTAGCAAAAGCCCAAGAGCAAATAAGCAGCCACCTAAAACACGCTGAATCGCAAAGGGCAAATCAGGATCTCCCACTACCAGCGAGAAAAACATAGCTCCCATCGAGATAAAAGCGCCCGCCATTAAAGAAAGCGTAAATGACTGCTTAAACGACATCGATGTTTTTGAAACGCCTAAACTCTCTGCTTTAGCTTCTATTTCTGCAGGTGACAAGGCGTCGGGTTTAGGAAATGTTGAGGGTAGTGTTTCATTTGCCATTATTACTCCTAAAAGCTTTTAAGCAATACGGGAAACTAAGCCAAACAATAACAGCACTTGCAATAAAAGCTGAAGGAGAGAAGAGAATATCTGGCATGTGGTTTATTTTTATGGATGTTTGAAGACACTACTTGAAAATATTTGGCATAACACACCATGCCAACTATCACGCATTTTTCGTGACACAACCACGAAAAACAGCAGGCAAACCGCCTAAACAAAAGCGCTCATACTAAAAACGCCCGCCCTCGCCTTCGACGTAGCGAGGCTTAACAATTTCGTTGCGGATATAGCGAAATGTTTCTTTTTCCCCTTGTTTTGCGAGCATGATTAAAAGACGCTCCAAAAGAGCTGCCGTATCGGGATGCATTAACAAAGGACCTACGCTTTGCTCTAGGCGATAATAAGTTAAAGAGCTTTTATCGGTATAGGCGCTGCCCTGATATACCTTGCTTGCTGCAACACGGTCGCAAAACATTTCAACCACATACCGTGTGGGCATTTTTTTGCCTTCAAGCGTAGCGTCTCCGTTGTTTTTGATGTCAATCCAATATTCAAAATGATGTCGATTGCGCCCTTTATGATGAAGCCACGCGGTGGAGTATCCGTATTCTTTGCGCTCGCCAGAATTTGGACTTTTGGTGCCAACATAGTACTTAACGCCAATCCTAAATTCAGTGAAAGAATATTTAGAGAGATCATGCGTTAACCCCTGCTTATACAAACCCGCCCTAAAGCAATGATAAGCCACCACAATTTTGTGATGGCTTATAGTGCCAAAATGCCTTATTGCGTTTGAAAAGCTCAATCAACATACCTTTCATTTACAGCGTGCGCAGAGCAACCTCTTTGAGCTGACGCGTAGTTACCTGACTTGGTGCTCCCGTCATAGGATCAGACGCCGAACTCGTCTTAGGGAAGGCAATAACATCACGAATAGATTGCTTGCCCGCAAGAAGCATAACCAATCTATCAAGACCGAGCGCAATGCCACCATGAGGAGGCGCGCCCAACTCAAGCGCATGAATAAGGTGACCAAATTTTTCTTCAATTTCTTCATCGGTCAAGCCGCAAACACGCAAGATGCGTTTTTGCTCCTCGGCGTTATGGATACGAATGGTGCCACCGCCCACTTCAAAACCATCCATAACCAAATCGTAAGAATAGCTGCCACACTCAAGCGGTGCCGTTTCGATTTTTTCAAGGTCTTCTTCAAGAACATGGGTAAATGGATGATGCTCTGCTGCGTACTTTTTCTCGTCCTCGTCATAACGAAACATCGGAAAGTTAACAACCCATAGCAAAGCATGACCTTTACGCTCAATGCCAAGAGCGTCTGCCATGTGTAAGCGCAAAGCCGATAAAACAGCATTAGCAACTTCATACGTATCGGCAGCAAATAAAACTAAATCGCCAGGCTCTACCTTTAGAGCCTGCTTTAATGCAGCAAACTCTTCGTCGGTGAAAAATTTGATAATGGGGCTTTTTTCTTTACCATCAGAGGTAAATGCAATCCAAGCCATACCCTTTGCGCCATTTTCTGCGGCAACATCGGCAAGCTTTTCAATTTCGCCACGGCTCCAATCGCCAGCACCTTTTGCATTGATAGCTTTAACAATGCCATCCGATTGAGCAACACTTGAAAATACTTTGAAACCAGAATTTTTAACAATCTCGGTTACATTAACCAATTCCATACCAAAACGAACATCGGGGCGATCGCACCCAAAACGCTCCATTGCTTCAGCATATTGCATGCGCTGAAGCGGGAAGGCATGCTCTATGCCAACAGCCTTTAGCGTTTCAGCCATAACATCTTCCATCATAACCATGACATCTTCGCCTTTAACAAAGCTCATCTCGATATCAACCTGCGTAAATTCAGGCTGACGATCGGCGCGAAGATCTTCATCACGAAAACAGCGAGCAATTTGATAGTAGCGCTCAATGCCGCCAACCATAAGCATCTGCTTGAATTGCTGAGGGCTTTGCGGAAGCGCATAAAAACGACCAGGATTTGGACGAGAAGGAACAATGTAGTCACGCGCACCTTCAGGCGTTGAGTTTGCCAGAATAGGAGTTTCAACTTCCAAAAAACCACGCTCATTAAGAGCAGAGCGCATTGCTTGCGCAACAGTATGGCGAAGCTTGAGATTAGTAAACATTTCTGGACGGCGAAGATCTAAATAACGCCACTTCATACGAGTGGTTTCGTCAGTTTCGATACCATCTTCAATAGAAAATGGTGGCGTTACCGAAGAATTTAAAACCTTTACCGAAGAGGCAAGCACCTCAATTTCTCCGGTGAGCATATTGGGGTTTACGGCATCTGCCATGCGCTCGCGAACCTTGCCGGTAACCTCAACAACATATTCACGACCAAGATGCTCTGCAACGCTAAAATCTTCTGCACTTACACAATCAGGATCGACAACGCATTGGGTATAGCCTTCCCTATCACGCAAATCAATAAAAATAAGACCACCATGATCACGATTGTGCCAAACCCAACCATCAAGGGTAACTTCTGCTCCTACATCTTGTTTGCGCAGCTGGCCGCATGTGTGAGAATGCATACTATATTCGTTGAGAAAGTCAGTCATGGTTTATGTTCTCCTTTTAATCCTTAATTATGTTTGCTAACAGCAGTTTCTTGGTATTGTCATACGACAAACCTTACATTGCGTATCGAACTACCTTATAAGTATTACCCTTTAAGCAACCGCTCCATTTTACGCCAGTTTTACAGCTAAATCATCAAAAGAAACGCTTTGTTCTTCATGGTTTGCCATATTCCTTAACGTAACAACGCCCTGTTCCATCTCATCGGGACCAAGAATAGCAACGAACGCAGCACCAAGCTTGTTAGCTAGCTTGAACTGGCTTTTCAAGCTGCGCTGCTGATGATCCATCTCGGCGGCAATTCCTTTGTCTCTACATTCTTGAACAAGAGAAAATGCCTTCATACGCACTTCATCGCTAACACAAGCAACAAAGATCTTGCATTGTTTTACGGGAGCAAATTCAACACCCGCGGCTTGCAAGGCAAGCAAACAGCGCTCATACCCCAAGGCAAATCCAAGACCTGGCGTGGCGCGCCCACCCACTTCTTCAGTAAGCTTATCGTAGCGCCCTCCCCCGCCAATTGCATTTTGAGAGCCAAGCCCATCAATAACCTGAACTTCAAAAACGGTACGCGTGTAATAATCAAGCCCGCGAACCAGTGAAGCGTCTTCGATATACAAAATACCAGCATTATCGAGATACTTCTTTACTGTTTCATAATGCTCGTTACACTCATCGCATAAATAATCGGTAATAACAGGCGCCGATGACATAACCTCTGCACATTCTGGCTTTTTGCAATCAAAAGCACGCAGCGGATTAACCTCAGCACGCGCAAGACAATCTTCACAAAGCTGATCTTGGTGATTATCCAGATAGTTTTTTACCGCCTTGCGATAAGCAGGGCGGCAATGCTCACACCCCATTGAGTTGAGCAACAGGCGCGTTGTGCTAAGCGGAATGCCAATTGCCTCATAAAAACGCATGAGCATAATGATGGCCTCGGCATCAATAGTTGGGCTTTCTGCTCCAAGACACTCAACACCAACTTGATTGAACTGACGCTGCCTGCCCTTCTGGGGGCGCTCTGCCCTAAACATAGGACCGGCATACATAAGCTTTGCAGGAGCGGCACCTTGAGGAACAAGATCGTGCTGCACCACAGCCCTTACCACGCCCGCCGTACCTTCAGGGCGCAGGCTTAAGCGACTTTTATTTTTGATGGAATTGCCTTCCATCAAGCGCTTGAGATTCTCCCCCGAAATAGCAGTAAACATCTCTTTTGAAACAACATCGGTTGCCTCGCCGATACCACGAACAAAAAGCTCAGTTTGCTCAAAAAGAGGTGTTTCGATAGGAAGATAACCATACCGCGCAAAAATAGCAAAGGCAGTATTTTTGAAATGACTCCAAAAGGTGGCTTCTTCAGGGAGAAGATCTTTAGTTCCTTCGGCATTTTGAACAGCCATTGCGCTCCTTTATTCACCATGTTTGTGTTTATAGCTCTGCATATTCATGAGTATTCATGAGACCTTGAGCCGCCCTTGGCTCTTGACATATCCTTGGCATATGCTGATATACGCACCAACAGCAACATACGTTTTACAAGTATTCGATAACCTTGTCACCCATTGCTTGTGTTCCAAGAATTTTACTTGCTGGTGTTGATGCATCTGCAATATCACCCGTGCGCCAACCGTCATTTAAAACGGCATCAACAGCGCGCGCAATATCGTTTGCTGCCTCTGTCATGTCAAAGGTATAACGAAGCATCATTTCTACCGAGAGAATTTGAGCAAGCGGGTTAGCAATACCCTTACCTGCAATATCGGGAGCACTACCGTGACTTGGCTCATACAAAGCCGTGCCATCACCCAACGAAGCAGAAGCAAGCATGCCGAGCGAACCGGTAATTTGAGCTGCCTCGTCGGACAAAATATCGCCGAACATATTCTCGGTTACTACAACATCAAACTGACGAGGATTATCGATAAGCTGCATGGCAGTGTTGTCTATCAGCATATCGATAAGCTCAACATCAGGATAATCGGCTTCACCAATACGATGAACAATCTCGCGCCACATACGGCTTGTTTCTAACACGTTGGCTTTATCAATAGAATGAACGCGCCCGCGACGCTTGCGCGCCGCCTCAAATGCTTGACGTACAATACGCTCAATTTCATATTCTCGATACTCAAGCGTGTCATATGCTCGCTGACCACGCGCGCCTTGCTTACCGGCACCTTCTTCATCATAAAAGCGCTCGCGGCGACCAAAATACAAACCACCCGTAAGCTCTCGTACAATTAACAAGTCAACACCATCGATGACCTCAGGCTTTAAGGTAGAAGCCGAAGAAAGTGCATTGAAAATTTGCACTGGCCTTAGGTTGGTATATAATCCTAATTCTTTACGAATGCCCAACAAACCCTGCTCGGGGCGCGGCTTGGTTGGATCGGTGGTATCCCATTTGGGCCCTCCAACAGCAGCAAGTAAAACCGCATCGCAGGCACACGCAACATCCAAAGTAGCTTGCGGAAGAGGCTCGCCTGTAGTATCAATTGCACAACCCCCGATGAGAGCCTCGGTATATTCAAAAGACGTATCATACCGAGCGCCAAGAGCATTAAGTACTTTAACTGCCTCAGCAATAATTTCTGGCCCAATACCATCACCAGGCAACAAACATACTTTGAACGTTTGCGACATTGCTTTTCCTCTCGTATCTTCTTGTAATAAAACGCGTTACACCCGTTGCATTACTTGCTACCGCAATAACGCAATAAGCCACTTGCTCATACCTATAAGCTTATAGCTAAGCATTAATCGATTCCTAAAACCTTACGGGTTCGATTAAGCAAGCCACCCTGCTCAATAATATCGGCAATAAAAGGCGGAAAGGGCTGTGCGGTAAAGGTTTTGCTTGTTGTTTCGTTCACAATCGTGCCCGTGTCGGTGTCAACCGAAACCACATCGCCGTCTTTAATTGAATCAACCGCTTCAGGGCACTCAAGAATAGCAAGACCGGTATTGATAGAGTTACGATAAAAAATACGGGCGAAGCTTTTTGCGATAACAACATCAACCCCTGATGCCTTAATAGCAATAGGAGCATGCTCGCGAGAAGAGCCACACCCAAAATTTTCATCAGCCACGATAATGTCGCCCTGAGAAACCTTATGTACGAAATCTTTATCGATATCTTCCATGCAATGCTTAGCAAGTTCTGAAGGATCTGATGTGGTTAAATAACGCGCAGGAATAATTACATCTGTATCAATATCGCGACCATAGCGATGCACTGTACCTCTAAATTGCATAGTATTACTCCTCATCTAAATCTTCAGGAACGCCAATATGTCCTAGCACTGCAGAAGCAGCAGCCACAACCGGAGAAGAAAGATATACCTCACTTGTTGGATCACCCATACGACCAACAAAATTGCGGTTGGTAGTGGCAATAGCGCGCTCACCTGCCGCCAAAATTCCCATATACCCGCCAAGACATGGGCCGCAGGTTGGCGTTGATACGGCACAATTAGCATCGAGGAAAATATCCATCAAGCCCTCGTCTATACACTGGCGATACACCTGTTGAGTAGCGGGAATGATAATGCAGCGAACATTGGGGTGAACTTTGTGCCCCTTCAAAATTTGAGCTGCTTGGCGCATGTCTTCAATACGACCATTGGTGCAAGAGCCGATAACTGCTTGATCGATTACAATATCGCGCGCATCAGTAGCTGGGCGCGTATTAGAAGGCAAATGCGGAAATGCCACCGTAGGAACAATATCGGCAGCATCAATATCATAAACTTTTGAATACTGCGCATCGGGGTCGGAATGGTATTCGGTATAGGGTCGTTCCACCCTGCCATCCATATACGCACGAGTAACATCATCAACCGCAATAAGACCAGCTTTCCCGCCTGCCTCAATAGCCATATTCGAAATGCTCAAACGTTCATCCATCGGAAGGCTTTCAATAGCGCTGCCTCTAAACTCCATGGCAGCATACAACGCACCATCTACGCCGATCATGCCAATGATGTGCAAAATGATATCTTTTCCCGTAACACCAGGACGAAGCGTGCCGTTTACGTTAAACAAAATTGATTCAGGAACTTTAAACCAAGCACGACCGGTTGCATAACCAATAGCAGCATCCGTTGAACCAACACCGGTAGCAAATGCACCAAGGGCGCCATAGGTACAGGTGTGACTATCGGCACCAATAATTAAATCGCCCGCGCCCACAACGCCCTGCTCGGGCAAAAGCGCGTGTTCAACGCCCATGCAGCCCACTTCATAGTAATGCGTAATGTTTTGCTCGCGAGCAAAATCGCGCGTCATTTTAGCTTGCTCGGCTGCTGCAATATCTTTATTGGGAACATAATGATCGGGCACAAGAGCAATTTTTGTTTGGTCAAAAACCTTTTCTACGCCAACTTTGTGAAATTCCTTGATCGCAATAGGCGCGGTAACGTCATTGGATAAAACAAGGTCTAAATCACACTCAATAAGTTGACCAGGAACAACTTCTTCAAGACCAGCATGGGCTGCAAGAATTTTCTCAGCCATGGTCATGGAACGTGCCATATTTTCTCCTCTTAATAGCGTTCATGCGAAACGCTGCAATTATACCACCGTATACCCTCTTATCTTGAAAGCTACACAGGAGAAATTAACCCTCGAAAAAACCCTTGAAAGCTCCTGAAACAATCGTCAAAAACAACCTTAAACAATCTTTCAGTTTTACGAGCGACCTTATGGCTTTGCCGGCGGCCACGAAAACGGCAAGTCAAAAATATCCCGCTTCCAAAACAACCAAATTGCAATTAACAGCATAGGAATGGCGACCTTGATAGTTTCGTAAAAAATAAACTCAAACCCCGCAATAAGCACCAAAAAGGTAAGCGCAAAGGCCCATGCCACTCGCAAACGAAAAATCAATCCAACTCCAGCAATAAGCAAAATAATTGCGGTAAAAATGAGTGCCGGACCCGAGAGCATATTGCTGATATCAATCCATTCGGTAAGAAGCGTATATGAGGCAAAAAGCTGTGGAAAAAGTGCCATAATCAAATTGAGAATTGCGCACAAAATAACCAGGGTGCCACTAATCCAAGCAACATCGCGATATTTCGCCTGAACAGAGTTGTCTTTTTTGGCAGTAAAAAAGCCCGATTGCGAAAGTAAAACGGCGCCAATACAAAATGGCACCCAAAACATAATGCCGCGATATACCAGCGCAATTGCTGTTGCCACCGAAAGAGAGCACCCTGCACTGGTTAAAACGGCAGCAATGGCTGCCTCAACCACGCCAACACCTTGAGGAGTTGGGCTTAACAAAACAGAAATAACACCCAGCGCAAACGCAGCAATAAGCGGACCAATATCGGTAAAGCCAAACGCAAAACCGATAGCAATCAAGCAGAGCATGTTAAGAATAGCTGATGCGGCGGCATACACAATGGTAATAGCAGTACCACGAGGGTTTCCCGCCAAAACACGAGCAGAGCGAATGAAAGAATCCGCAACCCCTTGACCCCATCCACTCGGAAGTTCACGCTTTAAGGGCTTGATAACCCTACGAATTACGCGCTCAACTATCGAAAAAAGCGAACTAAGCCATTGAGGACGAAAATACCCACAAAAAAAGAAGCTTGCCAAGACCAATAATGTTCCCGCAAGCAACAAGCCACCAATAACAAAAATAACGTTTACCATGCCGCTTATGAACATGGCAATAAATCCAATAATAGAGATTACAAAAACAGCAGCGAAATAGGCAATTTGCGAAAGCACCGCACCGCTTGTTGCGGTACCAATATCGCACCCTCGCCTGCGCGCATCATCGATAATAAACGCAACACCGGTAGCCCCTGAAAACAAACAAAAGGTGTTAATAAACACCAAGCTAAAAATTAAAACGATATTGTGCCAAAGCCCTGTTCTATGACCTACTGCATCAAAAGCCGCATCATAAGACATTGCCTGAATGATATGCCGCGCCAGCATTACGACCACGGAAATAACTAAAGGGATTAACGCTCCACCCTGAATAGTAGTTACAAACTCTGCAAGATAATCCAAATTGGCAACAATAAAAAAAGCCCCCACTACAACGATGAGGATTAAAATTGCTTTTTTCATGACACCTTGCCTTTAAGCTGCATAGATTACTTTGCGTGAACAGAGTTTACTGTATCATATCCTGCTCTACTCGGAATGACTTTGCGAAGCTTCCTGAGCGGTCGCAGCTGCTTCTTGTTCAGACTGCTGACCCTCTGCAAGCTCTTCTTGCTCTTCAACATCTTCTTCTATGAAGGCCCCAAAAATCTTTTCGCCATTCTGACTTAACTCAACCATGCCCGTTAAAACATCAACATATTGATATGACTGACGAGCAGAAACACCGCGTTTGCGCTTAACTTCCATAATGAAAAGCTGAGGATGAACTTGCATCAATACGCCTTCAGACTCGATAATCTTAGAGCGACCCATATTGGCGCGGACGCGCAAGGTTTGACCAACAAAATCGGTAAGCGTATCGTGAATATTGCTGATAATTTGTGCTTGCTTGGCTAAATCCATATATCTAAACCCCTTTTGGACACAAGTAAACTCAGGTATCTTACCACACAATTTTGGTTATATAGTAAAGAATCCGTAACTGGAATTTTTTAGCGTTGAACAGCTCAAACAGGCCTCAAACAAGCCTGGCATCCATAACTTTTACCACTCAACATAACGCTAACCGTAAACTCGCAAACAGGCTAATAACTTTTAGTATGCAGTAAACATTGTGACTTACACCAAAGCCATGTATGCCTCTCCAAGGCTCAAAAACTCCTCTTGAGATAGTGATTCACCACGCAATGAGCCATCAATATTGGCACGCTGCAACAACTCGGGAATAAGATCACCTATCTCTTTATTTTCTGTTTGCGGATTACTGAAATACATCTTCATAGAATTAGCGATGGTTTTGCGCCGGTTAGCAAAAGCAGCATCTGCCATTATCATGGTTGCTTTTCGCAAATCATCCGGAATAGCTTCTTTTTTTCTGTCCAGGCGAATAACGGAACTTTTAACGCGTGGCGGCGGAAAAAAATTGCCTTCAGATACTGAAAACTTAGCAACGTAGTCGCAAAACAAACCAAGTTTTACCGTATAGGCGCCATAATTTTTTGTTCCCTGTTTTGCGCACATCCTCTCAGCAACCTCTGCCTGAACCATAACCGTCATGCTTTCTATGAAAGAAAATCGCTCAAAATAATCAAGCACAATAGTGGCAGCAACAGCATAAGGAAGATTAGAAACAAGCTTGTTGGGAAGGGTGGAAAAACTATCCTCAGTAATGTTGAGAGCATCTTGTTCTATCAAGGTAAAACGGTCGCTATAAGGCGCACAAGTTTGCGCTAAAACAGGAGGCAAATCGCCATCGCGCTCAATAGCTATAACGTTTTGCGCCTTTTGAAGAAGGGCTACGCTCAGTGTTCCTATACCAGGTCCCACCTCAACCACAACATCATCTTGTGAGAGTTGCGCAAAATCGCAAATACGCGAAACAATACCATCGTTAATAAGAAAATGCTGACCAAGAGCTTTTTTGGTCATAAGCCCAAACTGCTCCAAAACCTCACGGGTTTTAGAAACAGAGGCTAAATATGAAAGCTTAGCCATTAAAAACTTCCTTAGGAATAACAAGATCTGACGCTGCAATACCACACGCACGCGCATACCCTATGAAGGCTTGAGCCACTTGAACGCGAAAATTCGCCAACGCAAACGCAGAGGTAACTTCCGAAATAAGCGCTTGATAGCCATGAGGGTCTCCCCCGCTACCAACGATATATAAAAAAGCAGGGCGCTTACATGGAAGCTCTTTGTGTTCATTTTTTAGTGCCATCCTGCGCCAGAAGAAAGGCTGCAATCTATCTAAAACAGCTTTGAATTGGGACGGCGCGCCTGAAAAATACACGGGAGAAACTATGAAAACAGCATCGGCCATTGCGAGTTGCTCAAATAACTCTGTCATTTCATCTTGAATAATACAATCGGCATTAACCTGACAATAATCGCAACCGTTACATCCTTTGACGCAAGCCATAGAAACATCAAACGTTTGCACCCTTGCCATTGGTAGTTGCTTTTTTACTTCTTCTTGCAGCAATGAGGCAATATGGGAAGAAACCCCATTAGGACGAGGAGAAGCTTGTAGTACTAAGATGCTTGCCATGCGGTAAGCTCTCTATCTAAAAGCGAGCGAGCATTACGATAAAGCACTGTTAAAACTTCCTGCTCACTATGGTTGTTATAGCTGCTATGGTTAACGCAATTTACGGCAACAGCACCCTCACCCTCGCCACTATCTTTATTCTGACGTACTCCTAAAACTTCTAACATCTTTGCAGCAGTAAAAATGGTATGTTCAGGACCGCATTCCATACCGCGCAAAGGCTCTGGCGTCATGTAAGGGCTATCGGTTTCGGTGAGAAGCCTATCAAGCGGAACACTGAGGGCAGCATCGCAAACCTCTTCTGCATGTTTAAAGGTAAGCGGACCACCAAAAGCAACATAACACCCCACATCAAGCCAGGGTTTTAGCATATGTTTATCGCGATTATAACAATGCAATAACACCCCAGCTTCCGGAATGCCCTCATCGAGCAAAATCTCAAACCCCTCGTCGTGGGCTTCTCTCATATGTAAGATCAACGGAAGCCCCGTTTGATGGGCAAGTTGAATTTGCCTGCGAAAGACCTGTCGCTGCGTTTTTCGCGGAGAAAGATCGTAATGATAATCAAGACCAACCTCGCCAAGAGCACATGCACAAGGGTGCTTGAGGGCTTTGAGCATTTCGTGCTCGACGTGCGGCGTGTAATCTTTAGCATTATGAGGATGACAACCCATAGCCATACGAATATCAGGGATTGCCTGAACATAACCTTCAAGACCATGAGCAACAAGGAGCTTTTGTGCAAGCTGTTTCCATGCATCAAGATTTTCAAGCGTTGTTAGCGCATCGGTAACGGGGTCGGTCATTGCGCAGATAAAACGAACGCCATACCACGCGCACCGAGCTAAATTGTGCGCAGGAGCGTGCAACATTTCCAAATGCGCATGGGTATCTGCAATAGGCACCGTAAAACGAGGTGCCTCAACAACCCGCACCTTGCCCTTCTTTCTTTTTTGCAAAAAATCAAGCGAAAACTCATGTTCCTGCTCATATTCTTCGAGCGTAAATGTTTGGCCAGGATTGTGCAAGATGCCCTGATCAATAAGCTTATCGTTGAGCTCATCGTTGTTCTGTTGCCCTAAAAAAACCATAACACCTATTACTCGATCGAAACGTTAATGGCATCGGCATCCAAGCGAGGGTAAAGCGGCTCACCGATGGTGATTTCTAAGCCCGGAGCAAGCTTGCCCCATTTGGAAGCTGTCTCAATATCAACCGTGGCAAACAAATCGCCCAAATTCATCCGATTAAAAACCTCAGCTGAAGTGTTAGGCATAAACGGTGCCATATAAAGCGCAATGATTCTAATTGCCTCAAGCGAATTATAGATAACCGCAGCAAGCTCATCGGCGCCCTCTTCGCTCTTAGCTAAATTCCAGGGAGCAGACTCTTCAACATACAAATTAACGCGACTCGCAAGCTTTTGAACTGCTGCGGTAGCGCCTGAAAAATCAACCTTTGCCATACACGCATCATATTCGGCATAGAGCGTTTTGACTATCTCGTGTAAGGGGTTATCACTAGCCGTAGCAGGCGGAATGGGAACTTGAGAAGCAAAATACTTTTTAGTCATATTGAACACACGCGAGCAAAGATTGCCCCAGGTGTTGGCTAAATCTGCATTGTAAACCTGAACCATACGCTCAATAGAAATTGAGCCATCGTGACCAAATTGAACGTCAGAGAGGAAATAATAGCGATAAGCATCAACGCCAAAAACCTTGACTAAATCTGCCGGTTTTAAAGCGTTTCCTTTTGATTTAGACATCTTTTCGCCTTTAGTGAGCAAAAACCCATGACCAAATACGGTGTGGGTGATAGGCAAACCTGCTGCCATAAGCATAGCGGGCCAAATCACACAGTGAAAACGCGTAATATCTTTACCAACAAAGTGATATTGCATGGGCCAGCGCGCATCAAATTCTCCCTCGCGTTGAGCATCGCCATAACCAATGCCGGTAAAATACGCCAACAAGGCATCGGCCCAAACATAGGCTACATGCCCCTCATCAAACGGAAGAGGAACACCCCAATCAAAGGTTGAACGAGAAATTGATAGATCTTTCAACCCACTCTTAACAAACGAAACGATTTCGTTCTTGCGCGTTTCAGGGCGAATAAAATCGGGATGCTGTTCATAAAATTCAAGGAGCTTATCTTGAAAATCTGACAGTTTAAAAAACCAATTTTCTTCACCACTTGCCTTTTGAACCGGGCGTTTACAATCAGGGCATACCAATTTGCCTTCATCGTTTTTTTCTAGGTCGGATTCGGCATAATAGGTTTCTTCGTGAACACAATACCAGCCTTCATACGAGCCTTTGTAGCAAAACCCCTTGTCGTATAAATCTTGCCAAAACTTTTGTACCGTGCGCGCATGACGAGGCTCGGTTGTACGCACAAAATCGGTATAGGTGATATTAAGCATGTCCCACACCTCACGAAAGGCAGGCTCCATAGAATCGCACCATTCTTGAGGGCTCATACCCTTATCAGAAGCGGTATCGGCAACCTTTTGACCATGCTCATCCATACCGGTAACAAAAGCAACATCATAGCCGTTGAGGCGCTGATAACGAGCAAGTGCATCAGCTGCAATGGTGGTATATGCGGTGCCAAGATGAGGCGCTGCATTAACGTAATAGATGGGCGTAGTAAACGAATAGGTACCCTTTGACATAGTGGTTGTACTCCTTTTCTGCTGTAAGACAAATGAAATCTTTAGCAAACGGTGTTTAAACGAGTATCTGAACGCACCCTTAGATGCGCTAAATTGCCTCGTGCGTTTTCGTATTCTATCATGCGCCGCCACGCAAAATAGTTGCTCTTTGGGAGTTTTTAGACAGCCTTCAAATCAAAGGCAAATCAGAAATGATTAAAGACCATGCACCAACTCATAAGCTGCGTTGCGTGACAAATCAAACTCCCGACACAGCTGTGCCACAATTTCTTTTTTTGAAAGTGTTCCTTTGTCAAGGAGTTGTTTTGCTACTCTGCGAGCATCTTGTTCATGCGCTACCTTTTGAGCAGTGCGCTCTTGTGCGTTGGGCGCATCGATCACTAACACAATTTCGCCTTTGATAGCGCCTGTTTGTTCCCTTTCAGAAAAGATTGCATAAAGTTCTTGTGCGTTTGCTCGCACAATCTCTTCATGGAGCTTGGTGAGTTCTCTGCACACCGCAACCATACGATGAGGAACAACAGAAGAAATGTCGTGCAAGGCAGAAACAAGGCGTTGAGGGCTCTCATAGAAAATCAAAACAGCGTCTAGGGCTTTTAGCGACTCCAGCATTTTTTGCCGCTGAGCAGATTTACGAGGAAAAAATGCTCCAAAATAAAACTGCTGAGCAGCAAATCCACTGGCAACATAGGCAGTTGTAACCGCTGTTGGACCAGGAAGAACTTCAACCTGCACCCCTTTTTCATAGGCAGCAGAAATTAATCGCTGCCCAGGATCAGACACTCCTGGCATACCGGCATCACTACAATAAGCGATTACTTCACCAGCGGCTACGCGCTCAACAATACATGAAGCCTGACGCGAAATTGTTGCCTCATCAAGCCGTTCAAGCCGTTTTTCTATTCCGAGAGCAGAAAGAAGCTTGCCGGTAACGCGCGTGTCTTCACAACAAACAACATCACAGGTACCAAGCGCGCTTTGTGCCCGCTTGGTTATATCTCCTAAATTGCCAAGCGGAGTTGGACATATAACAAGCTTTCCCACCATAGAACCCTTCTCAACTATTGCTTGGCATTACCTAGTGTGTTTCTAGGGCAGCGATAACCTCAACCTCAACAAGCGCCCCTTTAGGAAGACCAGCAACTCCCACGGCGCTACGAGCAGGAAGATGGTTGGTAAAATAGCGACCATACACCTCATTAAATGCAGCAAAATCTTCAATATTTTTTAAGAAGCACGTGGTTTTAATTACCTGATCAAGCGTAATATCTGATGCTTCAAGCAAACCAACGATGTTTTTTAATACCTGCTCTGATTGTTCTTCTATTGTTGTTCCTACCATCCCGCCCGTTTGGGGGTTAAGGGCAATTTGACCCGAAGCAAACATAAAGCCATTACTTTTAATAGCCTGAGAATAGGGACCTATGGCTGCGGGGGCGTTATTAGTTGAAACTACTTGCATGGTTATCTCCATTCACTCGATGCCAAATTACATAAACTTTATAGGGTTTTAACTGAGGACTTTATCTCAATTAAACAACTTGTAGTATAAACATCAATACACAAGGTATGCATAAGCAAGAAAAGAACAATCAAGAAAGATTCGAGGGTTCTATGCTGACACTGGAAACATTTGAAAAAGCGGCAAAAAAAGTAAAAGAAGTTACCCAAGAAACCAAACTTATTTACAGCCATCACTTCAGCAAAGAAACAAACAACGAGGTTTTTTTAAAGCCAGAAAATATGCAACGTACCGGCGCTTACAAGGTACGAGGAGCATATTTTAAAATCAGCACCCTTACCGATGAAGAGCGCGAACGCGGCCTTATCACCGCCTCAGCAGGAAACCACGCTCAAGGGGTTGCCTATGCCGCCAAAAAATACGGCGTTGATGCAACCATTGTTATGCCAACCACTACTCCCCTCATTAAAGTTGAACGCACCAAAGAACAGGGTGCAACGGTTGTTTTAGAAGGAAACGTCTACGATGAATCGTATGAATATGCTTTACAACTTGCCGAAGAACAAGGTTTAACCTTTATCCACCCCTTTAACGACCCCATAGTAGCGGCAGGTCAAGGCACTATTGCGATGGAGATTATTCAAGAGTTACCCTTGGTGGATATCATTTTAGTTCCCATTGGAGGCGGTGGGCTCGCAACAGGTGTTTCAACGCTTGCAAAACTGCTCAACCCTCGTATTAAAGTAATCGGCGTTGAGCCAAGCGGCGCTGCCTGCATGAAGGAATCCCTTAAAGCGGGGCATGTTGTTAAACTTCCTTCTATCAGCACAATTGCCGATGGCACAGCTGTACAAGAACCGGGAGATGTAATTTTCCCCTATATCCAAGAAAACCTTGATGACATTATCACCGTTGATGACGATGAAATTATTGTTTCATTTTTAGATATGGTTGAAAGCCACAAAATGATCGTTGAAAATTCGGGGCTTTTAACTGTTGCTGCCCTTAAACATCTCAATGACCATGGCAAAAAAGTTGTTTCTATTCTTTCGGGCGGCAACATGGATGTTATTACCATGTCAAGCGTTGTTCAGCATGGGCTTATTCAGCGTGACCGCATCTTTACCGTTTCAGTGCTGTTGCCTGATCGCCCCGGCGAGCTTGTTCGCGTTGCACAAACCATTGCAGAATGTAACGGCAACGTTATCCGCCTTGATCACAATCAGTTTATTACTGCTAACCGCAATGCCGCGGTAGAGTTGCGCGTTACCATTGAGGCTTTTGGAACTAAACATAAACAAGAAATTGTTCAAGCACTTGAAAACACCGGCTTTAGACCAAGGCTTATTCAAGCAAAACTTTAACCTTGAACTTTGCTGCTCGTTAAACCTTAGGCTTTACTGATCTCTACCTTTAACCTTGGGTTTTGGGCTATCGAAACAACAAAAACTTTTAGGGTAAACCAGCTCCCATATTATCCATCAAGAAAGGCGCTACCAAGCGCCTTTCTTTTCCAATAGAAGCTCTTTTTTCTTGGTAACGCCCTTATTGCTTTGACCCCATAAGCCTACTTTTGCTGAGGATCAAAGGTAATTTCTTCAACCTCAGCTTCGGTGCAATAAGTTGAACAATCAGTACTATTGCCATCATTGTCATTGGCTGTTCGTAGTGGCGCATGAGGCAAGCAATTTTTATCGGCTTCTGCCATATTGGCCTTTGCCACCGAAATCATCAGCTTGATGCGATTGAGCTGATTGACCTCAGAGGCGCCAGGATCATAATCAACAGCAACGATGTTGGTGCCTTTATAACGGCGGCGCAATTCTTTAATGACCGCCTTACCAACAACATGATTGGGCAAGCAAGCAAAGGGCTGCGCACAAACAATATTAGGCGCACCTCCCTTAATAAGTTCTACCATCTCAGCAGTTAACAGCCATCCTTCACCCATAGAATTACAATGGCTCAAAATGCCATCCGTATATGAAGCAAGCGTCATAATGTCGGTTGGCGGTTCAAAACGATGTGACTTTTCAAGAGCATCGTTACAAGGCTTTCTCAGCTTAGCAATAGCAGAAAGCGCCACCTTAGCGCCAAAAGCACCCTTTTTAGACTTACCTACTGGGTCTTTTTGCAAAATAGAATTTGCAATAGCAAAGAGGAAAAACTCAATTAAGCCCGGCACAACCGCTTCGCAACCCTCAGCCTCAATAACATCAACGAGTTGATTGTTTGCCGTAGGATGAAACTTAACCAAAATCTCTCCCACAACCCCCACGCGCGGCTTAGTTCCTTCACCCTGCAAAGGAAGATTATCAAAGTCAGAGATTATAGCGCGAACCGTTTTTTTGTATCGGCTCATTTTTTCTCCCGCTTCAACCTGCTCTTTGCACTTTGCCATCCAATAATTAAAGAGATTGTTAGCAGAACCAGGCTCGCATTCGTAAGGACGCGTACGATAGAGACATTGCATAAGCAAATCGCCATAAATCAACGCAAAAGCAGCGTTATAAATCATGGTTGCAGAAACATGAAATCCGGGGTTGACCTCACCAAGATCTTTGAACGAAAGCGCAATGACAGGAATATGAGCCAATCCTGCTGCCTTAAGCGCTTTTCTAATAAGAGAAATGTAATTTGTTGCACGGCAGCCGCCACCCGTTTGGGTAATAATGACCGCAAGCTTATCGGTGTCATAGCGCCCCGAAAGAACTGCCTCCATAATTTGACCGGTAACCAAAATTGAAGGATAGCAAATATCGTTATTGACGTATTTAAGACCAGCATCAACAGCACCATGGTCAACCGAGGGAAGCAACTCCAAGTTATAACCATTAGCTCTAAAAATTGGGATAAGCAGCTCAAAATGAATAGGCGCCATTTGAGGACATAAGATGGTGTAGCCCTGCTCTTTCATCTCTTCAGTAAACGGAACCCTCTCAAACTTAGTTGAAGCAGCTTCTCGTTTAATATTTTTGGCAACCTCAGTGCCAGCCTCAGCTTCACGTGCTCCTGTTTTAGCCTCAATGCGAGCCTCGACATCTTCGCGCAGCGCATCGTTTTGCACATCTGCAACGGGGCAGCCACCTTCAATGCTTCGCGTTTCAGCCTCAACATCTGCCTGATCTTTAAGCGCTGCAAGCAAAGAGCGGACACGGATGCGAGCAGCACCAAGGTTAGAAACTTCGTCAATCTTTAAAACGGTATATATCTTTCCTGAATCTTCAAGAATTTCTTGCACCTGATCGGTGGTAAGTGCATCCAAGCCACAACCAAAACTGTTGAGCTGAATAAGGTCAAGATCTTTGCGCTGTGTTGCAACCTTAGCCGCAGCATACAAACGCGTATGGTACATCCACTGATCTACAACACGGATGGGGCGCTCAACACTGCCAAGGTGAGCGATGGAATCTTCGGTTAACACTGCTAAACCAAAACTGGTGAGCAATTCAGGAATAGCATGATTGATTTCTGGATCAAGATGATAAGGACGACCAGCCAAAACAATACCATGCGTTCCTGTTTCTTCCATCCATTTGAGCGTTTCTACGCCTTTTTTGTGGCAATCCTGCTTGAATTTCAAGTCTTCCGCCCAAGCAACCTCAACCGCTCTATTAATTTCTTCCTTGCTCGGTAGGTCAGCTTTACCGCCCATAAGCTCAGGGTATCCCTCGACAAGTTCTACGAATAAACGCTCCTTTAAGTTTTCTTTTTTATCGTAAGGCAACCATGGATTTAAGAACTTGATAGAACTATCTTTTAACTCATCGATATTGAGTTTTAGAGCCTCTGCATAACTTGAAACGATCGGACAATGAAAATGATTGCCTGCTGTTTCATCCTCTAGGCGCTCATAACGTGAACAGGGCATCCAGATAAAGTCGATATCTTTCTCAAGCAAATTCATCACATGCCCATGAGAGAGTTTTGCAGGATAGCAAACGCTCTCGCTTGGCATAGACTCAATGCCTGCTTCATAGGTTTTTTTAGTGGAAGGGTCAGAAAGCTCTACCCTAAAATCCAGCTCGGTAAAAAAGGTAAACCAGAAAGGATAATTTTCGTACATGCTCAAAGCGCGCGGCATGCCAACACAACCCCTCGTTGCCTCTTCTTTTTCAAGAGGAGTATAACCAAATAATCGCTGTGTTTTCCATTCAAAAAGATTGGGAACATGCGATGCTTCGCTTACTGCTCCAACGCCCTTTTCGCAGCGATTACCCGTGATAAAACGACGATGCTTTCCGGTAACTTCATCTACGCCAAAATCATTAATGGTGAGCAAACAATGATTTGAACAGGCCTTACAACGAACCGACCGATGAGTTGGCTCTAAACTTTGAAGCGCTTTGGCATCGAGCATGGTAGTATAAACCTCATGCCCTAAACTCTCTACCGCTGCCCTATGACGATCGCGCGCCAAAAGCGCCGCGCCAAAGGCTCCCATATTTCCCGCAATATCAGGACGAACTGCCTTAGTTTCACTCAACTGTTCAAAACTACGCAATACCGCATCGTTTAAAAATGTTCCACCCTGAACAATTACTTTATCCCCCACCTCATGAGGGTCGCGAATTTTAATAACCTTAAAGAGCGCATTTTTAATAACCGAAAGAGCAAGGCCAGCAGCAATATCGCCCACCGTTGCGCCTTCTTTTTGCGCCTGTTTAACACGGCTGTTCATAAAAACAGTGCAACGGCTGCCCAAATCTACCGGATGTTTAGCACTAATAGCACTCTGAGCAAATTCGGAAATTTCCAAATTTAAGCCCGATGCAAAACTTTCAATAAACGAACCGCAGCCCGAAGAACAAGCCTCGTTGAGCATAATGTGGTCGATAACGCCATCTTTTACGCGCAAACATTTCATATCTTGGCCACCGATATCAAGAATAAACTCAACACCCGGAAGCATCTCTTGTGAGCCACGTAAATGGGCTACCGTTTCAATTTCGCCTGAATCAACCCGCAGCGCTTCAAGCAGTAACGCTTCGCCATATCCTGTTACGGTAACGTGGCCAATGCGCACCTTAAGATTGCCATATTCGTCGACAGGAAGAGCAGCGTACAATTCTGCAATAGCTCGTTTAGCACAACCTAACACATCGCCTTTATTGTTAACATAAGAACTCCACAGCAAGCTGCCGTCTTCAGCAATAAGCGCCGATTTAAACGTAGTTGAACCTGCGTCAATACCTAAATAGGCCACTCCTTCATAGGTTTTTAAATCGCTTCGTGCTACCCTTTCTTTGTCATGGCGCTCTTTAAACTCAGCATATTCTTCTTCTGATGCGAACAAAGGGTCAAGACGAACGACTTCGCTACCTTGAATATCGCCTAGATTTTTTAGCCGCTCTACTACCTCACCCAATAATTCTGCTTTGCTCTGCTTGCTTGCAAGAGCGCAACCACAAGCAACAAAAAGATGGGCGTTATCAGGAACGATAATATGCTCGCTATCAAGCTCTAAGGTTTCATAAAAACGCTCCCTCAGCTGAGGCAAATACTGTAAAGGCCCGCCCAAAAAGGCAACGTTTCCCCTGATAGGACGCCCACAGGCAAGACCAGAAATAGTTTGCGTTACCACCGACTGAAAAATTGAAGCTGCGATATCTTCTTTTTTAGCACCCTCATTGAGCAGAGGTTGAACATCGGTTTTTGCAAAAACGCCGCAGCGCGAAGCAATGGGGTACAAGATAGTATGATGCTTTGAGAGTTCATTCAAACCAGCAGCATCCGTATCAAGAAGCGAAGCCATCTGATCGATAAACGCACCCGTACCACCAGCACAGGTGCCATTCATACGCTGCTCAATACCATTATCAAAATAGATAATTTTGGCATCTTCACCGCCAAGCTCAATGGCAACATCAGTTTTGGGAATAAATGTTTCTACCGCAGTTTTTGAAGCAATAACTTCTTGAACAAATTCAAGACCAAGCCATTGAGAAAGAAGCAAACCACCCGAACCGGTAATACCAATAGTGAATTGCTGAGTAGGAAATTTTTGAGCAGCTTCTGATAAAACTTCAAGCACCGTAGCGCGAACATCTGCATGATGACGACGATATACGGAATATACGATGTTGTTTTGCTCGTCTAAAACCGCAAGCTTTACCGTTGTTGAACCAACATCAATACCGATATGTAGGGTATTGGTACCCATTACTACCTCCATTTACATCTTTATTGATTCGCCAGGCCTTATAAATAAAAGACGCATAGCAATTCGAGCCATTTCTTCAGAAGGCTCTTTCATTCCCGTTTCAATCCAGCGCATAATTACCCCTAAATAGGCAGAAGCAAAAAATGAAACATAGTACTGAACCAGCGGATCACTACTCGCTCGGTAGCGCTCGTGCAAAATACTCTGAATTAAATTCATGCAAACTAAATCTCTCAAGCGCGGACCAAAACGGATATCGCCACCCGGACCTAATACCGCATGGAGAAAATCTCCCTGCAAGCGCAAATAATCAAAAAGCGCCACAAGAAACGGAAGCGGTTTTTTTGAAACTACATAAAATGAAAGAGAAGTAAGCGTGACTTTTTTCATCTCTTCTTGAAAAAAGACTAGATCTTTTAACACCTCATCTTCAAGCTCCCATAGAAGATCTTCTTTGGTTTTGAAGTGGTTGTAGAACGTACCGCGATTAAGCCCCGCCTTTACACAAAGATCGTTAACGGTAACGTTATCAAATCCTTGCTCTTCCATTAAAACAATGAGTGCCTCTTTGAGTGCTAGTTTAGAGCGCGTTATGCGGCGATCTTCGCATGGCTTAGCGCTCCTAAGCTGCTGGAGCGATTCTTCTTGAGAATGCCGCATCTCTCCGCAATTACTGGAAAGGGTTTTTTGTGTAGTACCCAAATAAACCTTCCTGTCTACTGTGCGCTTCGCTCGTTCTTAAGCGATGCATGAACCCTTACGGTAGCCATCAATAAATCAACATAGTGTTGATTATCTAATCATATCAAGCGACAACATAAAGGGCAACCAAGAAAGCTATGTATTCCCTGTAAAGCAAATAAGCGCACGATTACAAATTAGCTATACTCTACGAATCGATGCTGTTCGCTTTTTTAGTGCACCCATGGAGGAGTTATGCAAATTACACCAGAAGAAATTGCTGAAACACTTGCAATGGTTAGTAGGCAACATCTTGATATCCGAACCATCACTCTCGGATTAAACCTTCGTGGCTGCACCCATGAAGACGTCAATGTTATTGCGAAAAAGGTCTATGACCGCATGACAAGTGCGGCTGAAAAACTTGTTCCCACCGCAGAGCAACTTGAACGCGAATATGGCATCCCTATTGTGAATAAGCGTATTTCGGTTACGCCGATAGCTGAGGTTTGCGCTGCAACCGATGCAACCGATTTGTCTCCCATCGCAATTGCTATGGATAAAGCCGGTAAAACGGTAGGCGTTGATTTTGTAGGGGGTTTTTCTGCCTTGGTGCAAAAAGGTGCTTCTCGCGCAGACATCAACCTTATGAATTCCATTCCAAAAGCCCTCGCCGAAACTGACCATGTTTGTGCTTCGGTTAACGTTGGCTCGACCCGTGCTGGAATTAATATGGATGCAGTTTTAAAAATGGCAGAGATCATCAAACAAGCTGCCGAAGCAACTGCCGATAAACAGTGTATTGGCGCAGGAAAATTGGTTGTTTTTTGCAATGCCGTTGAAGATAATCCTTTTATGGCTGGAGCGTTTCATGGCTCAGGCGAAGCCGATGCCGTTGTTAATGTTGGCGTATCGGGTCCCGGTGTTGTTAATGCCGTTTTGCGCGGAATGCCTAAGGGCGCTGATCTTACCAGCATTGCAGAAGCCATCAAGGCAACTGCCTTTAAAATTACCCGTGCAGGTGAGCTTATGAGCAGAGAAGCAAGCAAGCGCTTAGGTGTTCAAAAAGGCATCCTTGATCTTTCTCTCGCTCCAACCCCAGCAGAAGGCGACTCAGTTGCAGAAATCCTTGAGGCTATTGGCGTAGGAACCTGCGGCGGCCCTGGCACTACGGCAGCGCTTGCCATGCTCAATGATGCCGTTAAAAAGGGTGGTGTTATGGCTTCTTCTTCAGTTGGAGGGCTCTCGGGTGCTTTTATACCCGTCTCTGAAGACGCTGGCATGATTCGCGCTGCAGAATCACATGCGTTAAGCCTTGAAAAACTTGAAGCGATGACCTGTGTTTGCTCTGTTGGACTGGATATGATTGCCGTTCCCGGCAATACCAGCACCGAAACTATTGTTGGTATTATTGCTGATGAGTGTGCCATTGGCATGATTAACAATAAAACTACCGCAGTACGCCTTATTCCTGCTATTGGAAAAGAAGTTGGCGAACGCCTTGATTTTGGCGGGCTACTCGGATACGCCCCAGTAATGCCCGTTAATACCAATGCGGGTTCTGTTTTTGCCCATCGTGGCGGAAGAATACCCGCACCGCTTAATTCGCTCAAAAATTAAACAAGCAAATTAAATGAGCGAACCGTGAAAGCGCCTCTTGCTATAGCTCGCCTACAAACGTGGCATGTACCAGATATTCAATATTTCCTTCAGGGCCTTTAATAGGAGAAGTAACCACTCCATCAATCCTAAAACCAGCATTTGAAAGTGAACCTGTTACCTCTTCGATGACTCGCTGTCTCACCGCTTCATCAACAACAACGCCCCGCTCGGTTTCTTCATGCTTGCTCTCAAACTGTGGTTTTATCAACCCTAAAAACACGCTGCCGTTTTTGCATAGCGAAGCAAAAACACTGACAAGCTGAGCAATGCCAATAAAGCTCAAATCGCAAACCACCACATCAAAAGGTGCGCCAAGATTTGCTGGATCAGCGAGCCGAATGTTGGTGCGTTCAAAAACCCTCACGCGTGGATTAGTTCTAACCGACCACGCAAGCTGTCCATAATTAACATCAACGCAAGCAACCTCTAGGGCGCCTGCCTGCAAAAGACAATCGGTAAAGCCTCCTGTTGAAGAACCGATATCAATGCAACGAAGCCCCTCAATATTCTCGGCAAAGTAGTCGAGCGCGCCTTGCAATTTATGTCCACCGCGCGAAACAAACTTCTTGGCATTTTTTACAAAAATGTCCACCTCAGGGCAAACTTTTATCGCAGCGCTTTGAACATATACATCGTCTACCCGCACCTCTTTTGCAATTACCGCGCGCAAAGCAGCATCCCTATTGGGGAAATATCCCCGCTCAATTAACAAATCATCCAATCGTACCTTGGTCATGAGCATCACCCATCCAAGCCAAGACCAACAGCACGTGTTCCTGTACTCGTTTGTGGCACAATGCCTGTTTTTAACAGCTCAACAAGGTCGCGCTCATTCAAAAGCGGAACGCCAAGCTCTTCGGCCTTGGCTCGTTTTGAACCTGCTGCTTCACCACAAATTACATAGCTCGTTTTTTTGGAAACACTCGATGAAACCTTTGCGCCAAATGCTTTTAGTTGAGCAGCAGCCTCATCACGCGTCATACCTGTTTCAACCAAACTCCCCGTAAGAACAAAGGTGAAGCCAGCAAGCGATTGCACAAGATTGGATATTTCCGCACTCGCCTCCATCGTTACCCCTTGTTTGGCGAGTTTATCAAGCACCACAAGATTATCTTCAGTGTGAAAGAAAGCATATATGCTTTCGGCAACAATTCGGCCAACACCTTCTATCAAAGCAAGATCTTCAACCTTTGCCGTCTTAAGAGCATCAACTGAAGGATATGCTTTTACGATTGTTTCAGCCAAGGTTTTTCCAACATGACGAATACCTAAGCCAAAAATAACCCGCGCGAGGCTTCGCGTTTTGCTCTCTTCAATAGCCGTTATCAATTTTGATGCCACAGTTGAACCCAACCTGATTGGCTCACCATGTACGGTGGTGCGATTCATATCGAGCGCTTCAAGCATTTCAAACGTAAGCGCATAATAGTCAGATACATCTTTCAAAAAGCCGAGGGCAAGAAGTCGAGCGATTATCTCTTCGCCCATTCCCTCGATATCAAGTGCACCACGACTTGCCCAATGCACAAGGCGCTCATGCGCCTGAGCAGGACAATCAATCGAAACGCACCGATAAGCCGCTTCCCCTTCTTCGCGCACAATCTCTGAGCCGCAGCTGGGGCAGATCTTAGGCATAACCCATGGCTTAGCGCTTGCAGGGCGCAACGCAGGAATAGCCGATACAATCTCAGGGATTACATCGCCCGCTTTACGAACAATTACCGTGTCACCAATGCGAAGATCTTTACGGTTAATTTCGTCTTCATTATGAAGCGTTGCCCTTGAAACCGTTGAACCTGCAACCAAAACGGGATTAAGCTCTGCAACAGGGGTAAGAGCACCCGTTCTGCCAACCTGAATAGTAATATCACGCAGAATGGTTGTTTTTTCTTCAGGGGGGAACTTATAGGCAATAGCCCACCGAGGAGCGCGCGCGGTATATCCCAATTCATGCTGGAGAGAAAAACTATCAACCTTAACCACCACACCATCAATTTCATAGGGCAAATCTGCACGACGCTCTAAACACTGCTTGCAAAAATCGATGACCTCTTTACGTGAGTGGCACAGTTTAACATCAGGGTTAACATGAAACCCGCAGGATTTAAGCCACTGCAAAAGCTCATGTTGCCCGCTTGCTTCAACAGAAGTATCGCGTGCAATGGCATACATAAAGGTAGAAAGCTCCCGCTGAGCCGTTACGGCAGGATCTTTTTGACGCAAACTGCCAGCTGCCGCATTACGGGGATTGGCAAAGGTGCTCTTTTTTTCGAGCAGCGCTTGTTCATTAAGAGCTTCAAAACTTGCCTTTGACATATAAATTTCACCACGTACTTCAACTGCAGAAGCACGTTGCGCAATCTGTTTGCGCCCTGCAGGTTGTAAGGCGAGCGGAATATCGGCAACGGTTTGAATGTTGACGGTAACATCTTCTCCGGTGGTGCCATCTCCTCGCGTAGCAGCACGCACCAAATAGCCATCCTGATAGGTAAGCGCTAATGACGAGCCATCAATTTTAAGCTCACATACCAACGGGACAAACGAGCCACAAGCCTGTTCAACACGATCCATCCACGCTTCTAATTCTTCAAACGACATAGCATTATCAAGAGAATACATTCGCTGCTCGTGAACAACAGCAGAAAACTGCGGCGAAACTGCCCCACCAACGCGCTGAGTAGGAGAATTGGGCGATTTAAATTGTGGATAAGCCTCTTCAAGGTGCTTTAAATCCCTCATCAAGGAATCAAAAGCGGCATCGGAAATGGCAGGATCATCTAAAACATAATAGCGATGAGTATGATAATCTATTTCTTTCCTCAAAGCTGCAATGCGCTCATAAGCCTTTGAATCAGAGAGCGGTGCTGCACTGCTTACAACAGCGTTTTCCTTACTCTTAGTGCTTTTTTGCTCCTCGGTATGTGACAATGCATCATTTGACATTAGCCCTTTATCTCCTTTACACCACACAAGCCCAACAAACAAAATTTCGCTAGTTCATTATCGCTACAGAAATGTTACGCGGATTTTTTTGCGCATCGCAAATAGCAGAAGGCAAAGCTTTGACAACCTCTTCAGCACAAACGCTTACCGTGCCATAATGCTCAGCGGCAATATTGCCAGCATCCGCATGAAGAGAAACCCCCACAACAGCTGCCGTAAAAGCATCCACACCCTGGGCTAACTCAGAGCCCACAATTCCCGCAAGAACATCCCCTGTACCCGCTTTTGCGAGCGCAGAACTTCCCTGCGTTATGTAACAAACTCGTTTTCCATCAGAAACAACGGTGTTTTCGCCTTTTAAAACCACAATGCAAGCATATACGCAAGCTAAGCGCATCGCCAAGTGCTCCTGGCTATCTTCTGAAAGCAAACAAGCAGCAGCCAAGCGTGAAGCTTCTCCCGCATGCGGCGTTAAAACAGTTGCAAACCCTCGTTTTGCGCGATAAACAACAAGCTGACGAACATATTCGTCTGCAAGAAAGCTCAACGCGCCTCCATCAATAAGCAACGGCCCTTCAAAGAACCGAAGAGCCTTGATGAGCACTTCGCGGGCCAGCTTGTCTGCTCCATCAACACCCGGCCCCACAACGCACGCAAGAGGATACTGCTCAAAATCCATCTGATCAGGGCTAAATTCACTAAACGCACGAACTACCAAAGAAGGGCGAAACGATTGCACAAGCGAGAGATGATTCTCACTCGTAAACACCTCAGAATAGCCAGCACCCGCATACTGAGAAGCCCACGCTGAAAGACAAATTGCTCCTGGATAAGCAAAAGAACCGCCGCACAGCACCAACCTTCCCCGAGAGTATTTATGAGAGTTCGCAGGCGGATTGTGCGGGCAAACCGTTATTGTCTCCTTTGTCTCCTCGTTTTGCTGCACCACTTAATCACTACTCCCCTACCGCATCAAAAGAGCGATTATTAAACAAGCTTTCTTGAACGGTGGCTTGCTTGGAGCTTGGATTAATTTCGTCAAGCATTTGACGAGCCTCTTTAAATTGACGCGTTAGTTCTTCTGCTGGATTAACCTTTTTTTGTGCAGACAGACCAGATTCAGCCGTAAGAGCAAGCACGCAGGCAACCGCATCTGAGTGGGTATAAGAAAGCGAAACGGGAAGCTCAGTTATTCCCATATCAAGAGCAACCATAGCTGCCTTACGATATAGTTTTATGCGGGGCTTTCCTTTTGAGTTAAGCACCACCTCAACATCACGCGCACCAATTCCTTGAGAAAACCCCGTGCCTAACGCCTTCAGCACTGCCTCCTTGGCTGCAAAACGGGTTGCATAATGAGCAGCTGGAGAAGACGTGCTTTCGCAATATTTCTGCTCGTCTTCTGAAAACATTCTTGTAGCAAACGACGGTGTTCGCTCAAGAATTTTTTTTATGCGCGCCACCTCAACAATATCAACCCCCATAGAAACAGAGCTGGGCAGCTTGGTATGATCGTGTAATTCTTCACTCATGGTATTACTCAACAGTAACTGATTTTGCCAAGTTGCGAGGCTGATCAACATCGCAGCCACGTGCAACCGCAACCGCGCGCGCAAGAAGCTGCAAAGGAACACTTGCCGTTATAGGCATAAAGGTGTCACGAACTTTTGGTATATAGATAACATGATCGGCAACCTTGGTAATATCGGTATCACCCTCGGTAGCAATAGCAATAACCGAAGCACCACGCGCCTTTGACTCTTCTAAGTTAGAAACTGTTTTATCATAGGTTGGGCTTTTGGTTGCCACCGCAACAATAGGAAAGCCATCGTCCAACAGGGCAATAGGCCCATGCTTCATTTCTCCAGCGGCATATGCTTCAGCATGAATGTAGCTAATTTCTTTAAGTTTTAAAGCGCCCTCATAACATGTTGCCTCGCCTAAGCCACGCCCAATATAGAGCGTAGAATTATGACCTTCAAAATATTTAACCGCTTCATCGATAGCAGAAGTATCGTGCAAAATCTCTTCAATTTGAGCTGCGGTATCTGCCAACTCGGCAAAAAACATACGGGTTTGAGCCAAATTAAGCTTTCCTTTAACTCGACCTAGCACCAAAGCAAGCAAGGTTAAACTAACCACTTGCCCCGTGAAAGATTTTGTTGAGGCTACTGCAATTTCTTTATTGGCTTTGGTATAAATAACACCATCTGCCTCACGAGCTACGGGAGAGCCAATTACATTGGTAATGCCAAATACCTTGGCGCCCTTGATACGTGCATCGCGAATTGCAGCAAGTGTATCGGCTGTTTCACCCGATTGAGAAACCGCAACAACAAGCGTGGTAGACGTTATGATGGGATTACGATAACGAAATTCGCTTGCCACTTCAACTTCAGTAGGAATACGCGCCCAAGCCTCAATGAGGTTTTTAGCAATAAGACCAGCATGATAGCTTGTTCCACAACCGATAATATAAACACGATCGATGTAATTGAGCTCTTCACGTGACAAAGTGAGCTCATCGATAACAATTTCTTGCCCTACCAAACGGCCTGCAAGGGTATCGCGAACGACACGCGGCTGTTCGTGAATTTCTTTAAGCATAAAATCGGGGTAACCGCCTTTTTCAGCCACATCGATATCCCAATCAATATGCGTAATTTCAGGTTCAAACTGCTGCATGCACGCATCAAAATAGGTAATACCTTCTGGGCGCATAACGGCATATTGATCATCCTCTAAAATAACAACATCACGCGTTGCATCGATGAGCGCGATCACATCTGAAGCCACGTAACTACCGTTACTGCCCACACCTAAAACAATCGGCGAAGCTTTTCGGGTAACCACAATAGTTTGCGGTTCATCTTTTGCAATCACCGCAAGCCCGTAAGCACCAACCAAACGCGACGTTGCTTTTTGAACCGCCTCTAACAAATTGCCCTCATAGGCCTCTTCAACCAGATGGGCAACAACTTCGGTATCGGTATCAGAACTAAACTGATGACCTTTACCTATAAGCTCTTCGCGCAACTCTGCAAAATTTTCAATGATGCCGTTATGAACCACGGCGATATCATTAGCACAGCTCGTATGAGGATGAGCATTGCGCTCACTGGGAGAACCATGAGTTGCCCAACGCGTATGACCAATACCGCACAACCCTCTACAATCGTCATCCTTCACTGCAGCAATAAGCTCAGAAACCTTTCCCAAACGGCGAACAACTTCTATTTCACTTCCGTTGTAAACCGCAATACCCGCAGAATCATATCCGCGATATTCAAGGCGCTGTAAGCCTTCAAGTAATATATTTTTAGCTTCAACCGAACCGGTAAAACCAACTATTCCACACATACACATTTCTCCTGCGAATATACTTACGAGAATTGCAATATTCTATCGCAAAAGCATTGCTTAAAACGAAGTACCACAATTTGCGCGCACACCACCGCAACTAAGCCAAACCAAACCACAAAGCCCTACCATGCAACACAGCAAAACAACAGGCAAGGGCTGCTTTCTTAAACGTTCTCTAGCCGTTCGGTGTAGGGTTATAGTGCAGATTTGTAAATTGCACGCGCATCAGCTGCAGTGAGCTTTTTGAACGAGCCAAATTCTTCGCCTTTATTTTCAATAAGCGTTGGTATCATTGTTTCAATGTCGGCTTCTTTAATGCCAAAATCAGCCAAAGATTGCGGCATTCCGAGCGAAACAAAAAACTCCTGCAAGGCATCAATGCCAGCAAAAGCGGCTTCTTTATACGATTCATCAGAATCATCTTCGGGCGTAATGCCAAATATTTCATGAGCAAACAAAACAAAGCGTCCCACATCTGCCCCACAAACATAGCGCATCCAAGCTGGCATAATAACTGCCAACCCAGCACCATGGGTAATTGAAGTATCCAACGCAGAAAGCTCGTGCTCTAAGCCATGACTCGACCAATCTCCCACACGACCACCAACACCTCGACCAATGCCAGCGATCCCGTTATGAGCAAGCGTACTTGACCACATGATATTTGCCCGCGCATCATAATCGGTAGGACATTCAAGAACCAAAGGAGCCTCGGTCATAATGGCACGAATAAGCCCAACGGCAATGGCATCGGTTACCGGAACAGGCCCTGCCCCACTGAAAAAGCGCTCACAAATATGCGCAATCATATCAGTGATACCAGCTGCTGTTTGATACGAAGGCAATGTAAAAGTTAGTTCAGGGTCCATAAAAGCAATCTTAGGACGAATAACATCTGAATTCATGCCGCTTTTCAAGCCGAGGTGGTCGTTGCTGATAACGCATGAATCAGAAGCCTCTGATCCCGCTGCAGGAATAGTCAAAACACAAGCCACGGGCAAAGATTCGGTAATTGTGACCTTCTTTGACAAAAAATCCCAAACATCACCATCGTAGTTATATCCAACTCCAATAGCCTTGGCGCAGTCGATAACACTTCCTCCACCAACAGCTAAAATCAGATCGATACCAAACTCACGCGCTTTAGCAATACCTTCACGAACGCTCTCAACTTCAGGATTGGGACGAACCCCTCTCAATTCAGTAAACGCAATACCTGCCTGTTCCAAAGAGTTAGTAACCCGCTCTAACGTGCCATTGGTTATAGCCGAACCCTTTCCGCATACAACCAGCACCCGCTGTGCACCAAAACGCTCTACCTGTTCACCAACCGTATCGGTTACCCCTTTGCCAAATACGAATTTGGTTGGAGAATAAAAAGAAAAATCATTCATCGTTACCGTAAATCCTTTCAGTCAAGTACAACATAACACAGCTCACAAAAGCTAAACACCTATCAGATTTAAACGCCGTTCAGGTTAGCAAAAAAATAAAAGGGCGCCTTTGTTCAAGGCACCCTTTCACTAATCAGATCACAAAGCGTTTTATCAACTAGCAAACTCCCTGTGTAAGCATTGCATCAGCAAGCTTTTTGAAACCTGCAATATTAGCGCCTGCAACATAGTCGCCCTCAACGCCATATTCGCGAGCAGCGTCATCAGCCGCATGAAAAATATTAACCATGATTCCTTTAAGCTTTGCATCCACCTCTTCAAAGCTCCAAGAAAGGCGCTCAGAATTTTGCGACATTTCCAGACCAGAAGTTGCAACGCCACCAGCATTAGCAGCCTTACCAGGCATAAATACTACCCCGTTTGATTGGAGATATTCGGTGGCGTCTGCCGTGGTGGGCATATTTGCGCCCTCTGCAACAATTTTGGCACCGTTTGAAACAAGCGCTTTGGCATCATCAATGAGAAGCTCATTTTGCGTTGCGCAGGGAAGAGCGATATCGCAAGCAACCGACCAAACACCACGGCCATCATGATATTCAACGCCTTCTACGCGCTTTGCATATTCTGAAATACGACCGCGCTCAACTTCTTTAATTTGTTTAACAACATCTACCTGAATACCGTTTGGATCGTAAATCCAACCCGTTGAATCGGACAAAGTAACAACTTTGGCACCGAGCTGCTGTGCTTTTTCGGTAGCATAAATTGCAACATTGCCAGAACCGGAAACAGTAACGGTTTTTCCTTCAAGAGAATCGTTATTACACTTCAAATATTCCTCAACAAAATAAATCAAACCATAACCCGTTGCCTCAGTACGAGCTAACGATCCGCCGTAAGAAAGACCTTTACCCGTTAAAACCCCTTCCCAAACATTGCGAATGCGCTTGTACTGACCAAACATATAGCCAATCTCACGAGCGCCCGTTCCAATGTCGCCAGCTGGAACATCAGTATCAGCACCAATATGCTTGCAAAGTTCGGTCATGAACGATTGGCAAAAACGCATAACTTCCCCGTCAGATTTACCCTTGGGGTCAAAGTCGCAGCCGCCTTTGCCGCCACCCATAGGAAGCGTAGTTAAACTATTTTTGAAAATTTGCTCAAACCCAAGAAACTTAATGATTCCTAAGTTAACAGAAGGATGAAGACGAAGCCCGCCCTTATAAGGACCAAGACAACTGTTAAATTGCACACGAAAACCGCGATTTACTTGCACCTTTCCTTCGTCATCAACCCAAGGAACACGAAACATAATAACGCGCTCTGGCTCAACGATGCGCTCAAGCAACCCAGCTTTTTCATACTGTGAGTTAGCATCGATAACAGGCTTAAGCGAAGTCAAAACTTCAGTTACCGCCTGAATAAATTCAGGCTCATTAGAATCCTTAGCCTTAACCTTTTCAATTACAGAATCTACGTAGCTCATTAAACATCCCCCTTAAAAGACACTAACAGCAAAAGAGGTTACCAAATAGAAACCTACTTGTTAAGTTTTAGACATGTACTAGTAACACATTAGAAACAAATAACCACAAAGTTAATTCTCAAGTTCATCCGAACACGTGGGGGTGTGGACATTTTCTTGGACATAGCTAAACGTAACAAAAGTACTGACCAACATTTTTGAGTCCATTTTTGTTGTGTTTAGTATTTCAATTAATCTCGCAAGCTTAATCGTTATCGAGCAAAAATTCCCTAAAATAGGGTAATTCAAAACCAACTCGCCCTCTGCCTCGATACCCTATAATACCTGCATCAATTAAACGTCTGCGGTATTGTGCAACTTGCGAACTGGACCACTCAAGACGCGTAACAAGATCTGTGGTTTTCGTTTCATCTTCATCTAGCAACATCGCACGTACAAATTTCTCATCTCCTTCAGAAAGTTCGCGATAAGTCGCATCCAAAATTCTTGATTTCATTTCATTTTTAGCAATAGCAATGCCTTTTTCAAAATCCCTTGCAGAAATTTCATCAGACGTTGGGCTAATGTTCCAACTCCTGTAGCCAACTAATTGCAACAAAAAAGGAAACCCCGCAATTGCTAAAACAGCTTTATCCAGTCCTTTTTCGTCAGGCAGCCTGCCATTTTCAGTGATTGTTTTAACAAGCGCATCGCGCACATCAAAATCGTTGATTCTGCCTAAGGTAAAACCCTGCGCCCTTCTTAAAAAGGAAACGGTTTTGTCGTTTTGGATGCGTGAAACCTTTCCCGGCAAACCAGCCATCATAAGTGCCACTTTTCTGCCTTCACGAACAAAATGCTGATAGATTGCCACAAGTTCAACAAGTTCAGGTAACTCCGGATCAATTTCATCAATTGTTAAAAACAAACCCGTTTCTGTCTCGCTTAACTTATCCAAAATCTTTGCAACACGGCTTCTCCAATTAGTCTTTTCTGAATCTGAATCACTGATCGTGATACCTCCAAGGTCAGAAATTTGAACGCCTGTAATATGTTTAGAACTTGAATTTGAAACAAGATGAGCCGCTCTTTCAATTAAACTCACCTCGATGTCGTCCATCATTCCTGGAAGCGCAGTAACATTTACGCTGATCCAGCCTGTGTTTTCCGCTTTATTCGCCAAGACTGAGAGCAAAGTCGTTTTACCTGTACCCCTAGCCCCCGAAAACAAACTCGTAAGTTCTGGAGACCGTGACTTTTTACTCAAAGCTCCTGTAACATCTGCGATGATCTGTTTTCTACCTGCAACATGAGCAGGAATTTCACCAAAACTTGGCGTAAATGGGTTTTCAAATTCAACCATTTTTTCTCCTTGAACAAACGTTCTTCTAAGTATATCTAAGTTCTTCTAAGTAATTCTAAGGAGTGCTAAGTATATCTAAGTTCTTCTAAGTAATTCTAAGGAGTGCAAAACGAATAGGACAACTCAACAAGATCTGGAAGCCCCCGAACGAACAATCGCTCCCCTGCC
>CAVJWZ010000009.1:0-36347 GCA_963653545.1 uncultured Eubacteriales bacterium
CACACTAATCCCGTTTCGACTTGCTAATGTTAGCAGATTGGTGTAGTTGGGGGAATAGTTTTTTAGATTCTTAGCTACTTCGTAACAGTCTTCTGGCATTTTGAGTTAATTCTCAAGTTCATCCGAACACGTGGGGGTGTGGGTTTTTTGGCAAACGCCCCTAACGTTAAAATTGTTCCTTATTTCTTTTTCTTTTTCTTGCTCTTGCCGCCTTTTTTGTTTTTAGCGGCCTTACGGGCGCGATAAGCAATTACGTCTAAACGAATTCCCTGAACAAGAAAATAAAGAAAAATACCATAGCCGACTATCGCAATGCCAATGAGATTGAGCATACCAGCGCCAGCCTGCATCATGGCCATTAATATCATCGTGGTAACCGGATTAGCAATAAGGGCATAGATATAATTTTTTGTACTCTGTCTAAGTTTGCTCATATTTCTTAGCGCAGCCTTTCTGCTCGTAGTTCTTGCATTCAATAAACATGCAGCGTTTCGCAATATTTCAAAATCTAGCCAGTTAAAATCTCGCTCGTTATATAGTACCTGAAATTAGCTCCACCTTAATGAAGCGTTTTGCCTTTCTCGTACTTATCTAAAATTAACGGTGCTGCAATATAGACCATAATTTGATCAGTTCCTTCGGCGATTTGATTACCGCGGCAATCTTCCCAAATCTGGCTTACCCGCGACGATTCGGTATAGCCACGCCCCCCAAGAATTTGCATGGCCATGCTAGCAACTCTTGTTGCTTCTTGAGGAATATAGCGCTTCATCAATGCAACCGAAAGACGCTTTTCTGGCCGCGCGTGTTCCATTGCCCAAACCGTTTTATACAGCATCAAACGCATATTGGTAATGCTTACCTCCATATCGGTAAGCATTTGCTCGATTTGCTGAAATTGACTTATTTGCGTACCAAACGCCTTGCGAGAACGCGCATGCTCAACAGCATCTTCCATAGCAGCCTGGGCCATACCCAACGATGAAGCACAGGTAAACACGCGACCAAATTCAAGCAATTTAAACAAATGTCTGAACCCGCCATCGTGACCTTTTAAGCGATACTCAGGTAACAATTCTACATTTTCAAACGAAACCGAAGCAAAGGGCAACATAGATTGTCCAATTTTATTGATAGGAAAGGCACGAATTCCTTCAAGACAGCGCGGAACAAACCAGAATGAAAGCGGAGGATACTTGCCGGGATGTTTTTCATCTTTATCAATAGCGGCAACCAAAATATTAGGAGAATACTCGCCGTTGTTTACGTAGGTTTTATCCCCATTAAGCACCAAGGTTTTGTTGACCGTTTGAACAGATGTTTTCATATTCATTGAGTCGGACCCTGCATGAGGCTCTGAAATCGCAAGCGAAAACATAAGGCGCCCTGTTTTTCTGTAACCTTCTAGCACATGAGAAAATTCTCCTTGGCCAGCAAAGCCCCCCATAATTTGTAAGTTAAAAAGATCATTCTGAAATGGCAAGGTTGCCCCCGCGCAACGAGAAAGCTCTTCTAAAATGAGCGCTTGCGACATAACACTCAAATGAAATGGTTTTTCTTTTGTGGGCGTTTCAAAACCAAAATATAGACTTGCGAAGCCTTTAACGATTTCGTCAGGCAAACCTTGGTCTCGCCGCCACTGCAGAACACGTTCAGATGTAAAAACAGATTCCCCAAATTCACGAAATGCGTCCAGCATTTTTTCGTGGTAGGAGCTTAATGCAAAATCCACGATAACCCCTCTGCGAATACCTCACAAAAATCAAAGCCCCCTTAAGCATTGATTTTGTTTTTTAAAACACCCCGCGTGAGCTATTCATTTTTCTCGTTAACAAAGAAGAGGATGTGCGCCTAACCTCCATGCGCCCATCTCTTTAATACACACCAGAACACGTATTGTTTAGTAACGCGTCTCTTATTAGAATACAAATCTTTAATTTTTTTGTATAGCAACAAAAAAATTAGTTTGACCAATGAACGAGGCTTTCGGTAAACAAAAATTACAAATTGTCCGTATATGAACAAGTTATTTTTCCAACATTTTTATCAGTACGTGGAAATTTTGCACTGAATATGCCCGGGTTGGCTACCTCGAAAACAGCGAGCTTTTCTTTGCTTTTCTTTGCCTCCCTTTGCTTCTTTTTGCCACTCGTTACTTCACTTTGTTTTGTTTTGCCTCTCCTTGTGCTTGCCGTAAGGCATCGCAGGTAGCCATCTCACACGAACAGTTATCCCACATGAATAGTTACCCCCGCGAAACTTAAACTCGCACCTTATACGTTTACAGCAGCTCTGAGCCATGGCACATTTGATAAAATAAAGGCACTGAACATCTGCTTTTTACCTGATTTCTCGGGCATTCTACCTGAAGTATTTTGCCTAAAATTTCATCTCAAAAGCATCTTTGAAAAGAGGGGTTATGAAAATTCTTGCTATTAATGGCAGCCATCGCGCTGGCGAAAACACCGCAAAATTGCTTACCTGGGCACTTGAAGAAGCAGCTGCCCTTGGAGCTGAAACTGAATTAGTTGAGCTTTCAGAGCTAGACATTGAATACTGCGTTGGCTGTAATAAATGCCTCTTTGGGCCTAAATGCACCATCGATGACGACATGACCGAACTTAAAGAAAAAATGCTTGAAGCTGATGGCATCATTTTAGGATCGCCCGATTACTTTAGCAACGTAACGGCACGTACCAAATGCTTCATAGACCGCACCCGCCCCATGCATATGGTTGCCAACCAGCTTAAAGGCAAAGTCACGGGATATTTGACTATGTCGGGGCTTGATAACTGTGGTGCCGAAGCAACCAATGAGATTTTGCGTCAATTTTGGGCAACCCACGAAACCCTTACCGTTCATCCACGCCCCGAAGGCCCTGTTATCGCTTCAAGCATCACAGGCTCTTTGATGGCTGGCATGAAAGATGGCAAGCCTCGCTGGCGCCGCAGCGTTGAAGAAGATGAGATAGCACCAACCGTTGCGCGCCAGCTGGGTAAAGATATGGTTGAGCTCATCAATAAGCTTTCTTAGTTTATAAAATCCCTAGGAAGCGGACCTTATAAGCTTAGGGTTAAGGTTGGGGTTAGGCTTAGGGTTACAGGCCTACAAGCCGACCATAGAACAAAAAAGGGACGCGCAAGCGTCCCTTTTTATGACTTACCTCGGCAAGCTTTAAGCTTTAAGCCATTGTCCTGGTTTTAACAACCAGGCGATTGCCTTACCAGTTGCAAGGAGCAGCGCCTTCTGCTTGGCGCTTAGAAACAAAGATACGATCTTCAATTTCGTCGCCCTTGTATACAACAACTGCGCCGTCTTCATCCATTGCCTTAATCTGATCATCGGTGTAGCCAAAATTCTTCATAATTTCAGCCGTATGATAACCGATAGGCTTAGAAAGAATTACAGGAGGATCACCAGCAGAATCAAAGCGGAGAGGAGTCATAGGAAGCGCACGCTTGCCCCATGCGTCATACTCAACCATACGCAAAGCATCGTTTGCATAAGCCTCTTCGTCTTTAACTACGTCAGTGTAGCGGAAACACTTCTGAGCAGGTACTTGATTCTCTTTGAAGATATCCATCCACTCGTCAAATGTTTTCTTAGCGAATGCCTCTTCAAGCCACTGAATAACTTCAACATTCTTACCAGAAGCCTTCAAGGAAGTAAGGTTGTTGGTGTCTGGGTTATCGATCTGATCTTCGTAACCAAAAAGACCCATCATCATTGGATAGTACTTATCGTACTGAGGCATGCAGATGTAAATCCACTTCTCATCATAGGTGCGATAGGTGTTGTTGAATGGGTTTGGAACGTGCTTGCGTGACTTAGGATAAGGAGCGCCAAACTGAGTAGCACAGATGCCGATGTTGCCACCCCAAATTGCACCAGCATACAAGTTGGTTACAACTTTATCGCCCTTACCCGTGCGGGTGCGGTTGAAAAGCGCGGCCAAAACACCCGTAGCAAGCATATGACCTACGTTGTAATCGCCAAATGCCTGAGGGGCGATTGCAGGAGATTCGCCATCCTCACGGAAAACGTTAGCAACAGCACCACGAGCAGCCCAGCATACCGCGTCAAATCCGGGGCTATCTTTTTCAGGACCATACTCGCCATAACCACGCATCTGAGCCCAAATAAGCTTTGGGAATTCCTTTTTCAAGGTTGGATAGTCAAGACCCATCTTAATAAGAGCTTTGTCGCGCATGTTGTTAACAAAAACGTCTGCATCGGCAAGAAGCTTTTTCATCAAAGCCATGCCCTCTTCGCTCTTCAAATTAATAGCAAGCCAGTTTTTGTTGGTGTTGTTAAGGTCGATCGTAGGATCTTCCAAATCGGTTTGCTCGCAGCCAAAGCCAGGACCTTGGGTGCGCTGTGCATCGCCATAAGGAGGCTCTACCTTGTAAATAGTTGCGCCCATTTCTGAAAGGCAGCGAACTGCAGCAGGAGCAGCTACCCATTCACAGAGCTCAACAACCTTAACGCCGGCAAGAGGGCCGTAACCATTGAGTTTTTCTGTAGTTAGCATACAGAAATCTCCTTTCGTTGTCGGATAAACCTAAATCTACCCACGGAACTAAGCAACGCACGCGTTTCGGAAATAAATGCACGCTATGACCATGGGAAAAATAGTACTGTTCCAGTATCCCCTCTTGTGCCAGGTGTTGGCATGGTCAGTACTTCAACTTTGTCCGAATTTTCCCTATTTTTTTCTTGATATTCATAGGTTCAGACTATCTTTTCACTGATTTTAATGGTGAAAATAACCTTTTTATACCTATTTTTGGCAATTTGAGTAATAACTCAGTACAAGGTTGAAATAAGAGCTTGAGACCAAGACATGGCAACAAACGTGCCTGCTGCTGCAAAAAGAATAGCTCCTATAACGCTGGCAACGCGCCACTCTTTCTTATCAACACCATGAATAAGCTCCGGTAAATCAAGATTATTGTTAAACATATAAACGCCAGCAAGCACTACATTTCCGGTAGCTAAAACCATAGCAACAATCATTATTTTGGTAGGAGAACCACCGTGAACAAGCCCTGGATCATCCCAACGCAAAGGGACAGATTGATCGTTAGGGACAATGCCAATGGCCGTGATAGAGACTACTATTGGCACCAAAACTATTGCAACCCAAAACAGTACCATTGCCGCGCTGATTCGCATAATGCCTTCTATCCTTGTTTTTAAATAAGGCGCTTAATCTCAAAGCGGGGGATGCGATTAAGTTGTTACGTTCAACATAGCAGATAGACGCAAAGCCGTTAAGGGCTAATTCATGGCTTTTGTAAATATCAATCAATCCATCAAAAACCAGTAAGCAGGATCGATACTTGAGCGTGCTCGGCATTACGGCAATTTATCGCAGCAATTTATCGGGGCAGTTTTACCAATAAATAAAAAACCTGACATAAAGCCTTTAATAGCAAAGCAATTACAGTAGCATAGATGTAAACAGAAAGAAGAAGTATGTCTAATACCCATCAACAACAGCTTAAAAGCCCAAATAGCCAGCCTAATGTAACGAGCGCCGATGAGCGTCAAGCAACCTGGCGCAAGCCATTGCTTATTACGGGTGCCATTGTTGCTGCGCTGCTTGCTATTGGGTTGGGTATTTTCTCCTCTATCCAAAACGCACCCGTTGAGGTAACCATTAACGGCGAACAAAAAACTATTCAGGGCGCTGAACGCTCTATTGACGGTTTACTTGATGCAGAAGTAGTAGTTGTTTCGCCGGGAAATTATGTAGCTGTTGATGGCTCGATCATTCGTCATGGCGAAGGAACTCGCTGCTCAGCAACACGCAACGGAACAGCAACCGAAGATCTTTCAGCTCGCCTTAATCAAGGTGATGTTATAACCATTGAGCAGGGAGTTGATCTCACTGAACCCTACACTGATAGCGAACCCATTGCCGTAGAGCCTACGGTGGAAACGGTAGGCGTTGGTGCCGTGCATGTTTTTAAGGGCGAAGGCCAAGCAGGTGAAAAAGTAATAAGAACGGGGTCGGAATCCAATATTTCAACAGAGATAATTACCAAAGAGCCCACTAATATACAACTTGTTCGTTACAACATAGATACCAAGGGTAAAAACGTTATCGCTCTTACTTTTGACGATGGTCCCTGGGCAGGATGGACTAAAGAAATCCTCGATGTTTTGCAAGAACACGATGCACTTGCAACCTTTTTTACCGTAGGTAACCGCATTTCTGACGACCCCGAATCTATTCAGCGTATGGCTAAAGCTGGGCACGAAATAGCAACGCACACGTTTGATCATGCAGCAGGTTCAGGCGGAAGCGTAAGCCTTGATCTGATGTCAAGCGAAGAACGGCGTGATGAGGTGGCCAATGGTCTTCAAGCCATTACCGAGGTAACAGGAAAGCCCGCCTCTACCATTTTTCGAGCACCAGGCGGAAATTTTAGCGAAGAAACCGCCTATGATGTTTGTGATTTAGTGAGTGCAGAAATTGGCTGGAACATTGACACCACCGACTGGAAGCGCCCCGATGCTAACACTATCGCCAACCGCATTAAAAGTGCTGAACCCGGCGACATTATTTTGATGCATGATGGTGGCGGAGATAGGTCGCACACGGTAGAAGCACTAAAAATAGCCCTGCCCTCCTTAAAGGAACAAGGCTATGAATTTGTTACGGTAAGCGAGCTTATCAAACGTTACCCTTACGAGGGCTAAGGTAGTTTGATGTGTCGTGGGTTAAGTTATGGCTGAGGGTTAGTGGACTAGTAGCGCCAAATGCCCTTAATCTTCAACACGTACAACGGAAGGCTCTCCACCAACAACTACCCCATCGAGCGAAAGAATTTCTTCAATGACCTTGCGAAGGTTGCGCTCTTGAGCGGTATGAGTAAGGAACACCAAATCAACCTCGTTGCGTGCCTTTGTTCCACGCTGCGTAACCGACTGAACAGAAACATCATACTTGGCAAAAATATCAGCCGTTGCTGCCAGCACGCCGCTGCGATCTGCCACAACAAAACGCACGTAATACTTGGTTTTTACATCTTCCATTTCAACAAGAGGTACAACGTCGGTACAGGTGCATCCTACAATGGGCTTAATGCCTGCCTGAACATGGCGAGCGACCTCAAGCACATCCCCCATAACGGCACTTGCCGCAGGGCCTGCTCCGGCACCTTCACCAAAAAACATAGCTTCACCCACAGCATCACCCACAACATAAATTGCATTGAACACGCCATTTACCGTTGCTAGCTGATGACTAGAAGGAATCATGGTTGGATGAACGCGAACCACAATGCCTTTTTCGCTGCGATGAGCATGTGCTACCAGCTTAACTGCAAAGCCCATATCGCGCGCCATAGCTAAATCAACAGGAGAAATACGACGAATACCTTCGGTATATACATCGTCCATAACCACGCGAGAGTTAAAAGCAATCGATGCTAAAATTGCAATTTTAGCTGCAGCATCTAAACCATCAACATCGGCGGTAGGATCAGCTTCTGCAAAACCTTTTTCTTGAGCTTCCTTGAGCGCCTCATCGTAACTCAAGCCATCTTGCTCCATGCGGGTGAGCATGTAGTTAGTGGTTCCGTTTACAATGCCCATAATGCTCGATATTTCGTTGGCAATAAGCGCGTGCTTAAGAGGCTGAATGATAGGAATGCCGCCACCTACGCTTGCCTCAAAGGCAACTTCGAGCTCTTTTTCATGGGCCAAGCCTAGGATTTCTTCTCCGGCAGAAGCCATAACGGCTTTATTTGCCGTTACCACGTGCTTGCCGGCATTAAGAGCATCAAGAATAACCTGCTTTGCAATTCCGGTGCCACCAATGAGCTCAATAACAACATCGATTTCAGGATCGTTGGTAATATCGGTGTAATCTTGAGTGAATACATGCTCAACCCCATGTGCTATTGCCTGTTCAGGGTTGCGCGAGCACACGCGAACAAGCTCAAGATCTACCCCGAAATGACGCTGAAAATCTTCTTTATGATTATTGAGAATATCAAGGCAACCGCCACCTACCGTGCCCGTTCCTACTAAACCAATTTTGACAGCCATACGTTCCCTTTCTTATGAAGGCCGTTGCTTTTGTTATGCTGCGCGGTTGCGCAACCAACAACCACTACCCTATTAATCAATATCTAATCAATATCGCACGCCATAAGATCATCATACGTCTCGCGGCGCGTTACCAGGCGAGCCTGCCCATCTTTAACAAACACAATGCCAGGACGGGGCTGACCATTGTAGTTGCTTGACATTGAATGGCAATAGGCGCCCGTGCCAAATATGCACAAAATATCATCAATATCCGGATGCTGAAGAGGTCTATCGAGCGCGACCGCATCGCCACTTTCACAGTGCTTACCGCAAACGGTAACTATTTCGCTGCGTGGTTGACCTGCCTTGTTGGCAATTACTGGCTCATAATCGGCATGATAGAGTGCCGTGCGAATATTGTCGGACATGCCCCCATCAACGGCAACATATTTGCGAATTCCTGGCAATGTTTTTAAAATGCCCACGGTATAGAGCGTAACGCCAGGAACAGCCACCATACTACGACCCGGTTCGCATAAAATGCGAGGCTCTTTTATGCCGTATTTGGCGCAAGCCGCCTTCATTTCACGCACAATAACCTCGGCAAAATCGTCGATAGAGGCAGGCTTATCTTCTGCGGTATAGGCAATTCCTAAACCACCACCAACATCGATTTCGTCGATTTCGTAGTTATAAGCATCTTTAATGCGAGCAGCCAACTCAACGATAACCTCGATTGCCTCACCAAACGAATGAAGCGCAAAAATCTGTGAGCCAATATGCATATGCAAGCCTGCCAAGTGCACATTGGGTGCTTCGATAGCATCTTTTACACACTTGAAAGCAAAATCTTCACGCATGGTAAAGCCAAATTTTGAATCTTCACAGCCTGTCCGAATGTACTCATGCGTATCAGCCTCGACACCAGGTGTTATACGCATATAAATGTTTTGGGTTTTTCCTAAACTTTGAGCGATAGCAGAAACACGTGAAAGCTCAATACGTGAATCTACCACAATACAGCCAACGCCAGCCTCAATTGCCTCTTTAAGCTCCTGGGGGGTTTTATTGTTGCCGTGCACAAATACCTTTTCCATAGGAAACCCTACCGCGCGCGCAACAGCCAATTCTCCTCCGCCCGAAACATCAAGGCATAAATTATGTTGCGCCGCTAAACGAGCAACGGCTTTATTAAGAAATGCTTTACTTGCATACAATACATCGGAATTTTCGTAGCGCTTTTTAAATGCCTCACGATAGGTTTCCATGCGATGTTCAAGATCTGCCTGATCATACACATACAAAGCCGTTCCATATTCATGAGCAAGCTCAACCATATCAACGCCACCGATAAAAAGGTGATCATTGTTTACCTCGGCGGTCATAGGGAGACAAGCTCCCAATTCCATGGTGGTTAAATTGTCGGGCTTTGCATCAAGATTTGCTGCAGGAAGAGACATAATTCCTCTTTCGTAACGTAGATCTAACTTGCTTCATTGCCATAATACCCCGAGAGCAGCCCTTCCAATGCCTCATAGACCGTAGATCATGAGAAGAGCGCAAAGAATCGGTCGATGATGGAGCGTTCTTGTTCTTCGGTTACTTCGTTATTAGCCTCGGGCACCTTAATTGCCTCGGTTGTCATAACAAATTGAACCAGAGTAACATTGGTGTTTTTTGAGCTGGTAAAACTGGAAGGCTTGTAATCTGACTTGTCGAACTCAGAAAGCATTGCATCTATTTCTTGCTGGATACGAGCAGGAATTCCTTGCGATTGCGTGCTCAGCTCGCTTGTTCCCTCTGCCAAAGATGAAGCGCCTTGAGAAAGCTCATTGGTTCCCGCAACTAAGCTTCCACTCGAATTTGCGAGTTCGTTCATTCCCTGGGCATACTGCTCCATGCCAGAAGAGAGAGTGGTGCCCCCTTCGCTGAGCTGGTTCAAGCCTGCTTTTGCCTCATCGAGCTGATCAAGATAAGCCATCATACCTTTCAAAGATGATTGCGTTTTATCAAGCGTTCCTTGAGAAAGACCAAGTTGTGTCTCCATAGCTGCTTTTTGCTCAGAAGTCATTCTGCTGAGCACTTGATAGAATTCTGTCATCGAAGAGGTTTGGCCCTGCATTTGTTCAATGAGAGCAACCAAATTACTATTAACCTGATTTACCCCTGCGGTGTACTCTTTAAGGCCTCCTGAAATTGTTTGCGCCTGATCGTTGAGCGTAACAATACCTGAATTAAGTTCGCTTACCCCTGAAGCAAGTTGCGCAGCACCCGATTCCAAACTTTTACTGCCTTCCGCTAACGACTTGGTGCCATTGATAAGCTGATCAAAATTAGAAATCATACCCGAAGAATCAACCGAGCCAATATTCATAGAAAGAGGAACGGCTGCAATACTGATGCTATCCATTTCAAAATTGGTTACGTCGGCAGAAAGTGTGCAGGTGCCCTCTTTGCCAGGCAGCACCATAAAGCTTACCGAAACATTTGACCCCGAAAGCGCAATTGAGCCATCTTCTGTTTTTATATTTTCTGCCTTTTCAATAGGAAGGTTACACGTGGCCTGAACAACGTAGTTATCAAAATAGGTTGAATCAACCGCACTATTTTGCTTGGTGGTCATACTCAGTTCAAAATGCCCGCTTTTACCCGCTAAATCTGAAGCATTAACCACAGCCCCATCAAGACGATATTCAAATGAAACATCCCAGGGCAAATTTTTTGATGCCATATCCCCTTGATATGAAAAGCTTTTTTGCTCTGGAGTAAATATCACGCCATCCGATTCCTGCTTGAGTGCCGCATTATCGGTAAGATTTATTACCTTGGTGTATTCGCCGTAATCTTTTATGGTTTTGTTGGCAATATCTTCTGCATCGCCTGTTTGAAAGGTATTAACCGCATAAAGCGATTGCGCCTTGCCCGCTGAAGAAAGCTTGGCATAAATTACCTCTTGTTTTTGCGCGGTACCATCAAAAGCAAGAGCTTGAACAGTTTGATTTTGCTCAGAAGTGCTCGCAGAATTTTGGGCGGTTGGTTCTTGCTCGTGAGCAAATGAAATACGAGCAGTGGCAGTAAACCCTATCAAGAAGGCCACCACAACAAGGGCGCCCAACACCGAAACAATCCAAAAGCGTAATGAACGATGCTCCATTGTTCTACTCCTTGTCAGAAGAGAGGATAAGCTTTTTGCGCTTACCGTTACTTGTATCGTGATAAAAGTGTGCATGCCAGGTTGTTTTTTCAATTACCTTATCGAACACCATAAAAAGCATTGGCAGGAAGAAAAACGTATTGAGTGCCGCAATAAAGGCGCCACGACCAATAAGCGTGCCAAGCCCCGCAATAACCCCATTGCTCGAGATAAGCCCAATAAACATCCCGCACAGCGTCAAGATACTGGCTGAAGTAAGAATGGTTATAGCGGTATCGGAAAGAGCCGCCAACATGGCTGGCTTTTTATTCAGGTGTTTGCGATTATCTAAATAAGCCTTGGACAAAATAATGGTGTAGTCAACCGTGGCTCCCAACATAATAGCGCTAATAATAAGGTAGCCAATATATTGAATTTCAGTTCCTAGGAAATAAGGAATTGCTACGTTTACCCAGATAGAAGATTCGATAGCAATGAGCAGCATCAAGGGAATGCTTACACTGCGAAACATGATAAGTAACACAATGCCAATAGCCAAAATTGAAGCCAATTGAACCTTAAATGAATCATCATTTACCACAAGCGACATATCATATGACGTTACCGAAGAGCCAACCAAATGAGCCTGCCCAGGATAATATTCATCAGCTACATCGCGCACCTTTTGAACAAGCGCAAAGGTTTCTGCACTTTCCCCTTCAACGCTGGTTGAAATAATGAGACGCGAATACCCTCCCGAGATTAATTGCGACAAACTTTCTTCGGGCACAAAACTCGTTGGAATACGCTCAGACACACTTGAAGCATAGGAAGTCACCGTTGATATACCTGGCAACGTTTCAAGGGCAGAAGTAAAAGCTTTTTCGGTTCCCCATAAGCCTTCAGGAACAAGTACCACCCATTGTTCAGCCGCACCAAACGTCTCATCAATTAAAGCTGTTTCTTCATAAAGCTGGCTCCCCGGTTCAACAAAGCCACTTGCCCCATACACAAAATTGGGCTGTTTTTGCGCCAGGTAAGCAGGGGCAATAATGAGCACCGTAATGATGCTAAACGGAACAGCGATGCGCATACACCAAACGGCAAATTTATCAAACGACGGCAACAGCTTGCGATGTGCCGTTTTTTTGAGAATATTTTCTGAAGCCAAAACCAAAATAGGCAGAATAAACAAAACTGATAAAAAGCTAAACACAATACCTTTGGCCAGCACAACACCCATATCGGCACCGATTAAAAATGACATTACGCAAAGCGACAAAAATCCAAAAAAGGTGGTGGCTGCAGAAGAGGCAATAACGGCAGATGCCTTATGCATTGCCGCAACAGCCGATTCAAATGAGCTTAACCCTTCTTCTTTAAACCCGCGATAGGTATGAAGCATCACGATGCCGTAATCCATTGACACAGCAAGCTGCAAAATGGCAGCGCACATTTGCGTGATAAATGATATTTCGCCAAAGATAATATTGGTTCCCAAATTGAACACAATAGAAATGCCGATAACCGCCAAAAATAAAACAGGCTCAAACCATGCCTGACTCGTTAGCAATAAAAGACCCAGGATTACCGCAACGGCCATGATTAAAATAAGTTGAATTTCAAAATCGGAAGATCCTTGAGCAACCGCGGTATTGATGGCTTCGCCCGCCAGGGCAACCTCGCTTGCGCCCGTTTGTTCTGCGCTGGCGCGAAGCTCGTTCATCGCTGAAACCGCCTTGGTGGTATCAAGCGCTACCTGAAAGAGATACCCATCATCAACCTTCCAAGCAGAAAGGACGTCGCTATCGTAGGTGTTAAGCGGAACAGAAGTATCAACCACATCTCCCAACCACAAAACCTCACGCACACCATCAATCTCTTCAAAACGATCGCTCAAATTTTTTGCCTGAACAAGCGAAATATCTTCAACGTACACTCGTGCATTGGGTACCGGTGCATCAAATGCATTTTCCAAAGTACGCAGTGCCTGGGTTGATTGGGCGCTTTCAGGCAGATAATCAGAAAACTGATAATTTATTTTTACCAACGGAATACAAAGCGCAGAAAGCACCAAGCACAAAGAAACAATCACAAGAACTGCCCTGCGATGGCTAAGAGCACCTCTAAAAAGCTTGTCGATCAATTGCTGCATGGGCCAAACCTTGTGATTTCAAATTCCGTCATTGTCAAAAAATCAAACTTCACTATGTGCTGCGCCACCATACCATATAACATACAATAGTTTTTCCATCATACCTTCTTTGCATCATGACCAAACTCAAAGGCGGGAAATTTTAATGATAAAACTATCTGTTTTTGCAGTAGGAAAACTTAAAGAATCATTTTGGAGAGAAGCTTGCGCAGAATATCTCAAACGGCTTGAGGGATACGCAAACGTTCACGTTAAAGAAATTCCCGATTCTTCCAAAGAAAAAGAGGCTTTGGCCCTCCTTGCCGCCCTGCCTCAAAAGTGCCCTATCCTGTTACTCGACATTAAAGGAAAGCCCACCTCAAGCGAAGTACTTTCTCAAAAAATTGATGCCTATGCTCTCGCAGGACATTCGCATCTTGCTTTTATTATTGGCGGAAGCGATGGTGTGAGCGCAGAAGTAAAAGCGCGCGCTACCGAGCGCATCAGCTTTGGCCCCATAACGCTACCTCACAACTTAGCACGCGTGGTATTGCTTGAACAGATTTATCGTGCATGCAAAATTTCAAGACATGAGCCTTATCATAAATAGTGCAAATTTTAAATAGTGCAAATTTGCGCATCGGCATCGCATAGCGTCTCAACTAGCTCAACTGCGCGAGAACTCAATATGCAAGCAAGACAAATAGAGCGAAGCGCTCCGGCAAACGCAAGATTAAAACTAGGAGCTAGTGCCAATCTTGCCCAACCACAATTAAAATATCGCCGCTAAAGCTATAGGTTCCGTCGTTTTGAACAGCCTTGCCCACACCAAGGGCATCCACGATTGTTTGTGCAGTGCTCGACTGGCTTGCCTGATCATAAATAACAAGCGTGGTTGAATAGTTGTAATCGTCAGCATTTCCTGTTTCTGCCACCGCACCTAAAGCGGTAAGCTTTGAAGCAGCCTCGCTAGCACATCCTGAAACACCGGAGCCATTTTTCACTGAAACTTGCACGCCTTTAAGTGCCGACGAAGATGAGGTGTTGCCGCTTGAAGATGAAGAAGACGATCCACCATCACCGGCCGTAGAAAGCACAACTCCCGTTGCCTTATCAACTACTGTTTCTTCGGTAGGAGAAAGGCCTTGATCAACGCGCTTCATCATGGTTTGCCATTCGGTTGTATTAACAACCTCCCACCAAATGTCATCCTCATAAGATGACGTGGTAGGAACCGAAGCGGTGTACACATTATTTTCAGCATCAATGCCTTGCAAGTTCTGCGCAAGACCAACAATGCTCGCAACGCTAAAATCGGTAGTTACGTAGTTAGCTAAGGTGCTCACCGTACTAGTTAGCGTACCAACATCAGAGGCCATAACCTTTTTCACAATGGCCGAAAGAATCAAACGCTGATTTGCGGCACGCATGTTATCGCCCGCGCCATAATCGTCATACGTATGACGAGAGCGAGCTAAAATAAGAGCTTCTTCACCGTTGAGCGTATGAAGACCGGCATCAACATGACCACCAGCCTCATCGTCGTTGATTTCCATAGGGACTTCAACATCGATACCACCTAGCGCATCAACAACGGCCCTAAATCCATCAAAGTCAACCTCAGCATAGTGGTTAATTTTTACTCCAGCGAGCTCAGACACCGCATCAACAGCACCACCTGCTCCGCCAAAAGCATAAGCCGCATTGATCTTTTGGTAACCATAACCAGGAAGGTTCACCTTGGTGTCACGCGGGATAGAAACCATTGTGACTTTTTTATCTTTCGGATCAACACGAACCAAAATCATAGAATCGGTTCGGTATGTTTCGCCAAATTCACCAGACTCATCTCGATCAGCTGACTTATCCGAACCAATCAAAAGCATATAAAACGGATCTGAAGGAGAATCGTTTACCGTTAACGAATCAAGTAGATTTTCATCCACATTTTTATGAAGCGATCCTTCAAGCGAAGCATAATAGGCCCATGCCGCACCTGCGCCACCCAAAAGAAGCACCGCCACTACAATAAGCGTAATCAACAACGCTTTTTTGCGACGACCCTTCTTTCTCTTAAGCCTTTGAACTCTAAGATATTCCTGAGAATTTGCATCGCGTGAAAACTGAGTATTTCCCTCAATTGAAGGCAACGCTGAGTTAACGCTTGCATACCCGCGAGGAGAAGCTTGGGTTCTACGCGCAGCATCGCCCGAACCATATGCAGAACGATCAAAAGAGCGTGCGGAAGATCGCTTGCGCTGATTTGGTTTATCCATACCTTTACGTGAATGCTGCTCATGCGAACTTGCAGCATCCCTCGTAGAAACGCTTCGACGACGAGAGTTGGTACGTCGAGATGGCTTTTTATCTGAAGTAAACATTTTTCTATAATGCTAAAAGCAAACAAAATACGCAAACAAAATAACCGTGAACGCTCAAAAAAGACAGATTATTTGCTCATTTTTTGAAAATATTAGTTGATATTGCTCCGCACTTACCAAAAAAATAACCAAAACGATGCCTTCTATATACCTTACGTATGCACTCAAAAATCTAAAATTTGCACGGTTGACGCCGCATCGCCCAACAAGCCAACAAGCAATAGCTACTAGCTACTTCAAACGCTGAACCATGTAAGCATTTGCCGCCTTTTCAACTGAATCATCCAAAGCAGCAAGCTGCGCAACCTCAACATCTTGCTGTGCGGCTATATCTTGCTCGGCTACACCCTTGCGCTTGTAATAGTGTTCAAGCCCCCGAGCGATAAGAAAATCAGCAATTTCAGGGTTTTTGCCCAACAGAGGCCCGTGCAAATAGGTCCCAATGCAGTTTTTGTATATGATGCCGTCTTCTTTTGACGTGTCATTATTGCCCGACCCCACCGAAGAAACAACCTTACCAAATGCATGCACGCCTGCACCAAGATGGGTACGCCCCGCATGATTTTCGTACCCTACCACCGGCATGGTAGCCAGCGGCGAAGAGAGCATAATATTATCGATGAGCCTATCAAACCCGCTACCAGCACGAAGTGTTTCTATATCGATGAGCGAAAGACCTTCAACCTCTTCATCGCCCAAAAGCCAACGCTTCCCTAAAATTTGGTAACCGCCACAAATAGCCAAGAGCGCTCCGTCGTTTTCAAGATAGGTTTTAAGATCTTCCTTCATTTCTAACAGCACTTCAGAGGCAAGTTTTTGCTCGCGGTCGGGACCGCCACCCAAAAATACAATATCTGCTGCAGAAAGATCGACGCTATCCCCATAACGAACAGGGATAACGCGTGTTGCTATGCCGCGCCATTCACAGCGGTTTTGCAAAACAACAACATTGCCGCCATCACCATACAAATTGAGCAAATCGGGAAACAAATGCACAATACACAACGGCTCTTCTTTTGAAATTCCCTCTGCATTTGCGCTGACCTCTTGCACAAACTGCACAGGTTCTTGCATAGACGCTACCTTAGCAGGCGCAACCTTGATAACCGACGATGGTGGCTCATGCGCACCTTCACGAAGCGGTGCCCCCTTGGTACGCTCTGCTCGCGCAGTGAGTGCTGAGCGCACCGAAGGAAGTGAGGTGTAGTTTGCGATGGCGTACATCTTCCAATCGCTTGGCGTATCAAGCACTTCATCAACCATTTCATTGATGCTATTGATAAGCTTGGCGTTGATACCCGCATACTTAAGACGAACCTGCAAATCGTTTTTTCTAATACCGCCGGCATAAACAACAATATCTTCGCTTTGAGCAAGCTCTTCAAAATCGCAATCCCAAATCCAAGAGATATCTTTACCATCAGCCTCATTATCATTAATAAAGAACGCCACAGCTTTTTTACCGGTTGCCTGCATGATAATTTTGAGATTCTGATTGAACCCTGTTGGATTTTTGGCCAGATTAAGCAGCACCGGCCTACCTTCAATTAAAAATTCTTGCAAACGACCATTTTGCGGGTCGAACACATCAACAGCCTGCTGAAATGTTGCCGTACTCACCCCTAGAAAATGCGCCGCCAAATATGCAGCAAGCGTGTTATATACCATATACGCCCCGGGCTGGCCTACCGAAAGCAAGGCAGAAACGCTGCTGGCGCTTGCAGCTTCTTCGTTTGTGCTCGTACTGGCAGCCCCTTTGTTTGCATCCTGGACGCTCCTGCTGATACTGGCAGCTTCTTCGTTTGCGCTAGCCCTGGCACTGCCGGTTTTTTGCATAGCTTGCTGCGCTATTGAAGATGAACCTTCTACCCTAAACGAAGCCCCTTGGCCCAAATCAATATTTTTTGCAACATAATCGAGCTCAGGACGCGTAAAACCGCAATTGGTACAGGTGTATTTTCCCAACTGACCATACTGGCGATATTCATACGAAAACATTCCTGAACATTTTTGGCACATCTGAGCATCTGAAACGGTATTTTGAGCGAGATTCATGCTTTCATCAACGCCAAAAGCAATACATTTATTAGTTACTTGACCTGCAACAATAGCGCAAAGCGGATCATCGGCATTATAGATTAAGACCGTATTTGGTGATTGGTTGAGCGCCGCTACAATAGCCTCTTGAATACGATCGATTTCACCATAACGGTCAAGCTGATCACGGAAAAGATTAAGGAGCAATACATACGTTGCTTTAATTTGAGGTAGCGAGCGCACAAGCCAAAGTTCATCCGATTCAAAAATACCCCAATCTACCGTACCTTTTGTTTGCAGAAGTGTTGTAGCGATACCAGAATCAAGATTCGCTCCCGTTCTGTTGCAAGCAACCGTTTGTCCGGAGCGCTCAACAGCATCGGCCAACAAGTTGGTTACGGTAGTTTTGCCATTCGTACCAACCACCATGATTGAACCGGTGGTAATTTTCGATGAGGTCTCACCAATAATTTGAGGGTCTAACAAAAGCGCGATTTTTCCTGGCATATTTGCAGCAGGACGGCGCATAACGTGTTTAAGCCCCCAGGTACTTACCGCGCTAACAACTTTTGCTCCAGACGTACGAATACCCATAGTTTCTCTTTCTTGGTTCTATGGCAAATAGCCCAACTTCTTAGCTTCAAATGTTAGCTCATCGCGCATATCGGGATGAGCAATGCTAATTAACCTCTTAGCACGTTCATAAATATCGCAATACATTAAATTAACGCAGCCATATTCGGTGATTACATACTCAACATCGGTGCGCAACGAAGTAACAACGCTACCGGGTGCAAGTATAGGCGCAATTTTTGAAACAGGACCATTTTTAGTATTGGCTATTGAGGTCATCGCAATAATGGCTTTGCCACCCTTAGAAAGCGTTGCGCCACGAATAAAATCAACCTGCCCACCCGTTCCGGAATACTGGCGCGTTCCAATACTTTCGGCACAAACCTGACCGGTAAGATCAATGGAAACTGCCGAATTAACCGAAACCATATTGTCATTCAAACGAATAAAATCGGGATTATTAACATGAGAATAAGGAGTAAAAAACATCCCCGGATTATGGTCGATAAAGTCATACAAATATTGCTGACCCGATGCAAAACCCGCAACAGAAACACCAGGCAAATAGTTTTTGCGGCTGTTATCAATAACACCCCTGTCTTGCAACTCCGCCATGGCATCGTTAAACATTTCAGAATGAACGCCTAAATGCTTGCGTGCTTTTAACCCCTCAGCAATGGCGTTGGCAATACTGCCAAACCCAAGCTGAATACACGAACCATCAGGTATTAATTCACAAACTATATCGCCTATGATTTTTTCTTCAGGCTTTGGCTGGGCAATGGGCATCTGTGTCATGGCTTGATCAATTTCAACAAAGCCATCAATCTGTGAAACATGCAAATTGCGCTCAATACCAAAAACATACGGAACGCTCGGGTTAATTTGAGCAACAATTTTTTTAGCAGCGCGGATGCCTTCAGGGCGACACCCTACATGACCAATATTGCAATATCCATGCTTATCGGGCGGTGTCATAGGAATCACCGCAACGTCAATACCGTCATGCTCAACCAAATTTTTGGTGCGATGCAAATGGATAGGCACATACGATGTGGTTCCGCTTGCAATGCCGTTGCGCTCATTGGCGCCCGTAAAATAATTATGATAGTGAAGCGCATCAAAATCTGCCTTAAGCTCGTCTAAATGCAAATCTTCGCTCGTAATGCCGCCATAGAGTTTTATACCCTTCAGGCGCCCTGCTTTAATGCGTTCAAGCATAGGAACCAAAATGCCTCCGGCAACTTCAAACGTTCCACAAAAAACCGATGTTCCGTCCGGAAAAAATCGATCAAGCGCCTCATCAAGACTCAATAATTTGTTTTGATATTCCTGTTGCCAATTACTCATAAAATCCCCTTCTTAGCAACCATAAGTAGCCCGAAACACAAGCCCCCGTACTCGGCTAACACAAACTCCTTTGAGGTTATATATCCAATACTCAAAGATAAAATCTAGGATACTCCTCATTTATTCTCTCGTCATTTAAAATTACGCAACCTCCTTACACGACCTCCTTTGCAGCCCGCTTAATAATCTGCGCCATTAAGAACGCATTAAAATGCCTTGTTTGGCATATTGTAAGGACGGATTTTTGCGCTACACTTTGATACGTGTTCAAGTGTTTCGCACAGCGTCACATAGCGAACATTACAGGGAAGAGGGTTTCACATTAAACACCACAGAGGAGAGGGCTCATGATTACCGACCTTAAAGTTTGCGCTGAAAACAAAAAAGCGTACTACGAAAAAGGCTACTGGACCGACCAGTCACTCAATGATGTCTGGAATGATCGCGTGGCTAAGTATCCTAACGATGAATATATTAGCGACAACTTAGGCGTTCGCCTTACCTTTAGCGAAATTGACGATAAAGCTTCGCGCCTAGCAGCTTGGCTGCGTGACGTTGGCGTTAAAAACGGTGACGTTGTTACCTTTCAAATGCCCCCTTGGTCGGAGTTTTGCATCCTGTATGTTGCCTGCCTTAAAGTGGGCGCTGTTATTCATCCGCTTCCCGTTACGTTTAATGGTGAAGATTTAATTTTTGGCATGAATTTGGTTGGCTCAAAAGCATTTATGTGCCCAACTTTTCACCATAAAACCAACTTTGAAGATCAAATTCTTTCTGTTGTAGACCGCATTCCAACGCTTTCAAAAAACGCTATCGCCGTTCACGATAAAACAGTTGAATCCCACGGCACCATCACCTTGAATGAGATCTTTAAAACCTACGAACCGTACACCGGAGCTCCTGGTAGCACCTCTGATGAAGTGGTTCTTATTCTTTCTACCTCAGGCACCACCGGCAGGCCTAAAGCTGTTTTGCTTTCGCACAACAACATTATTTTCTCTGAAACAACCTTTACCAAAGGGCTTGGTCTTACGCGCGAAGATGTAATGTTTATGCCTGCACCGCTCAATCATGCAACTGGCTTTAACCACGGGCTTATCTCGCCACTTTTATTAGGTGGCCGTGTGGTATTGCAGCAAGAATTTAAGCCCCTTGAAGCTATCGAGATTCTTAACAAAGAAGGAGTAACCTGGTCAATGGGTGCAACTCCTTTCATATTTGACCTTCTCAACACCGCCGATAAACACAACCTTAAATTTGAGTCTTTGAGGCTCTATCTGTGCGGCGGCGCCCCGGTACCAGGCTCGATGGTGCAACGTGCCCACGATCACGGTCTTTTGCTGTGCGAAATTTATGGCTCAACCGAAAGCTGCCCGCATCTTGGCGTACCGCCCGAGCATTGCCTTGAATGGAATGGCGCTTGGTCAGGCGTTGCTTTTGAGGGTATTGAGGTTAAAGTTGTTGATGATAAAGGTAACGAAGTTCCTTATGGCGTGCAAGGTGAAGAATTATCCCGCGGGCCTCATATGTTCTGTGGATACCTCAACAACAAGGAAGCTACCGATAAAGATCTTTCTGATGATGGCTGGTTTGCTAGTGGCGATTTGTGCTACATGGATGAGCAAGGTCGCGTTCGCATCAATGGTCGCAAAAAAGAAATTCTCATTCGCGGCGGCATTAATATTTCCGCCAACGAAGTTGATGAAAATCTTACCGGCTGCCCTGGCATAGGCTCTCATGCCACTATTGGTTTGCCAGATGACCGTTTGGGCGAGCGCATTTGTACCTTTATCGTCCAAGATGGCGATGTTGCCCCAACGCTTGATTCTATTGCCGAATATCTTGACGCAAAAGGCGTTGCCAAGCGTTTGCGCCCCGAGCATCTTGAATTTATTGACGAAATTCCACTTACCGAAAGCGGCAAGGTTAAGCGCAACCTCTTAGCGGACGAACTTGATCGCCGTCTTCATGAGGCAAAATAAAACCAACCCTCCAAGGAACGAGAAACTACTCTTTGGAGGGTTTTTATCTCCTTGCCGCTCATTTATCTTCCTAAAATGCTGGTTATCGAATTGTTGCGACGTGTTTTAGCAGTTTTATCTATCACTTGCGACCCATTTGCACCAGTCAGGCTTTGTGTAGACGCGAAGATCCAGTTTTCGTGCACAAAGCCTTTAGCAACAGCCTCGCACCGCTTTACGGCGGCATTTCCCTACTTGTTAGTAACGATTTTCCCTTTTACCCCGTAATTAATACAGAATAAAAAATTTTTTAAGCCTTGAAACATCCTCGACAACTTTGCGCGCGATACTGGTGAAGTTTATTCTGCATTACTGCATTTTAGGAGGCTTTTATGTCTAGTATTTCTGGCTCAACACGCTTGTGTTGTTTGTTTGGCGACCCAGTAGAACATAGCAAATCGCCCCTGCTGCAAAACGCCGCCTTCCAAAAAGCTGGACTTAACTATGCCTACCTTGCTTTTTCTGTTAAAGATGGTGAAATTAAAGAAGCCTTAGACGCCGTTAGAGCCCTTAATATTGCCGGGTTTAACCTTACTATGCCTCATAAAATCTCTGTTATGGATTACCTGGACAAGCTTGACCCTGCTGCTGAGCTCATTAAAACGGTAAACACCGTTCGCAACGATAACGGCACATTAACAGGCTTTAACACCGATGGCTACGGAATGATGAAGGCATTTAGAGAGCACGGTGCCACCATCGAGGGCAAAAAAATGACCCTTATGGGAATTGGCGGCGCAGGCACCGCCGTTGCTGTTCAGGGAGCTTTGGATGGTCTGCGCGAATTGGTTGTGTTTTCGCCCCAAGGAGGAAAATCATGGGAAGCAGCCCAGCGCAGGGTAGCTCGCATTAACGAAAACACTTCGTGCAACACCATACTGTGCGACTCGGCCGATACCGAGGCACTTCGTAAACACTTGGCAGAATCCGACCTATTTGCCAACTGCACCCCTATTGGAATGGGTTCACGCGAAGGTCAAACTCCCGTTCCCGATGCAAGCTATTTCCATAAAAATCTTATTGTTCAAGATGCTATTTATTCACCGGCTGAAACAGAACTTCTTCGCCTTGCCAAGCAAGCAGGCTGCACTGCTTTTAATGGTGTAGAAATGCTGTTTTATCAGGGCGCCAAAGCGTTTGAAATTTGGACAGGGCAAAAAATGCCGCTTTCGCCAGAGATCATGCTTTAAAGCATTGAAGTTTTAAAAACTTTGAACTCTCTTATGGCAAAAAACGCGCCCAGCAAGCGTTCGTTCACGCATATTAGACGCAAGCGATTCAAATAAAGCCTCTCTATTTGAATCTATTTGAATCGCCCCAAAAAGCCCTTCTTTTCAACTTGTTCTGAGGTAATACGTTTAACTTCATAGCCGGTTTCGCCAATGGCGCGACGAAGATCGTTTTCATCAAGCGGCTGCTCGGATTCAACTACCGTACGCCCTTTAGCATGAGACGAACTAACTTTTTTTACTTTGAAAGCGTTTCGGATGGCATCGTTAACATGCGATTCGCACATGCCACACATCATTCCATCAATTTCAACGGTTGTTTTAATCATGAGCTTCCTTCCCTCTTATACAGTCAAAGCACCGTTAATAAGTTACCTATAACTAACATTTATCATCTATAGCTTTACCGCAAAGAAGAGCTTTATGCAACAACCACAGCATACGAAACTTGTTGGTAAGAGTTGAATCTTTGCTTATTTGACCAGCAATGAGCAGCAGCCAAAGAGCCACAAAGCCCGCGTAAAAATTATGCGTGCGTGCGGTGATCTTGATAGTTAGCAAGATACGATGCAAATTCAGCCGAGGTATCGGAGTTGCCACTGCGCCATGCTTTGTGATCAATTATTTGGCTTTCAGTCCCATAATACGCGTCGATATAGGCGATGAGCGCATCAACTGCTTCCAATTGCGCTTCAGGATATTCTCCCGATCCTCCAACATGTACCATTTCTATTCCAATGGAATATGAGTTCATGCCATAATCTGCAAAATTACTCCCTATAGGAGTTGTTCCGACCTTATCGTCACGCGATTCATCGGTTACATCAAACTCCGCATTATGGCCGGTGTCGCCAAAGCCCGCATGATGAGTAATGGTATCCATATCAACACACTGAACAATAGAGCCATCTTTATTAACGATAAAATGCGCCGCTACTCCAGAACCATTACCGTCCCAATAATCAATAACAGCCTCGGCATCTGTTTCGCCCTCGGTATCGTGAAGCATAATATATTTTTGGTACGCCGCTCCCTTTTCGCCATGAACAAAACTTGAGCGATAATCTTCGGTCAAATCAAGCTGAGCTCGCAGAGCTTCTGCCGAGGAGCTTTGCGATTCTTTAGAAGTTTCATTGGCAGACGAAGTGCTCTCTTTTGACACATCGCTCACACTCAAGTTAGCTGTTTCGTCCTTAGCTTCTTCGGGCGCAGAGCACCCTCCTAAAACCACCGCGAGAAACAAAGCGACTACCATGCAAATAGGTACAAGCCACACGCTTGTATTTGCGGGCGTGCTGGCACTATTGACGCCACCTGCGCTGGCGCTATTGCTGCCGCCTGTGTTAGCTCTGTCTGAACTATTAATGCTACTGGTACTGTTTTCATTCAAAGCCGCCATGTAACACTTCCTATCGTAACCTGCCTTAAACGGTATTTCCCTGGCATCCCTAGCAAAAAGCATACCGCATCTTTCTTTTTAAAAGGGCTTGTCATACTATACTTTTAGACTACATGAAGCGATTTAAGCCTTAAGGTAAAGGAACCACTATGGCTGATACTCCTAACTTCTGCACCCAATACGGCTCACCCCTTGAAAAAGAGCAAAATTTTTGCACCCACTGCGGTCATACAGTTGAAGCTACTACAGTTATGCCAGCGGTTGCATCAACGACGGTCGCATCAACAACAACCACGCTAGCACAGCAAAGCTAATACTCGGCATTAATGCTCTTTTGCTTTTTTTGAGTTGATTTAACGATCACACGAAGTCAACCATACAATGCCGCAAAATTATCATCGTTTATTTTGTAACCATCGATAATAAATGGAGGCCCTATGCGCACAACAAACCCTCTCGATGCTTTAACTGTTTTTGCAGGAGCAGGCTTGGTTCTTTCGATTCTTGCCTTTATTGCTGCAATCGTAGTAACAGTTCTTCTGTATCAAAAATTTGTTTCTGAAGGAAAGTCATCAAAAACACCAGAAGGAAAACGCGATTGGGGCCCTTTCTTTCGTTTTGAATCATTGATTATCGAAAAGATTCTCAAGGCGTTATATATCTTTACTACCTGTCTCATTGCTTTTGAGGCGATTGCTGTGGTAATTAGTTTTCTCATTGGCGCCGCCTATAACCCTATAGCAGCACTAACGGGTATTTTTGTTGTGCTTATTTTGGGCGCATTTTTCGAAGTTCTCAATCGCCTTGGTTTTGAATTCACCATGCTAACCATTCTTATTTGGAAGAATACTTCCGACATTCGCAAGTCGATAAAAAAGAATGGCTTTACAGCTGAATCAATCAGCTCCGATTCACCTGCTTCTCCTGCTTCTTCCGCATCAGCAAGCACCACTGAAGCCGCCAATGCCGCTAAAACCGAACAGCCATCAGCAACATCAAGCGATACCGTTCCCATGCCTGCCGTAACCGAAAAGAGCGCAAAAGAAGCAGAAGCCAAGGCTCAGCCATCAGATACGTCTTCTTCCGAAAATGACAGCTGGACTTGTTCTTCATGCGGAACAACCAACAAAGCTGGTTCTTTCTGCTCCCAATGCGGCACTAAGAGAAACTAGGAAAACGCATCAGAAAAACGTCTTGCGCTCCTATTTTCCTATAACCCTGGTTGTGGCTGTAGCCAGAACCAGCACCAAACAAAAAGGGTACCTACCATTAGGTACCCTTTTTGTTTTGCCGAGTAGCTTAGCTTAGGCAATTGCAACCAAAGCAGTATCGCAAGCACGGCGAATAAATGCCGAACGAGAGATTCCCTCACTCGCAGCCGCCTTGTCTATTGCCTTGAGTTCGTAGTCGTAAAGCTTGATCGAAGTTTGCTTTAACTCGCCCTTGAGGTCTGACATCGGCAAGCCGTCTACAGGCTCACCGAACTCCCAGCCGCTCAAATCGCCCGATTCGTATTTAGCTGCAACAGATTCAACCTGCTCAAGGGTTGTGCCGAACATCTTGCAAAGTTCCTCATCGTTCATTTCGACCCCTTCTTTCCCTTTCGCTTCTGTCCTTTTCCCTTTTACCTGGCATGAACCCAAGTTCTCGTTTTATTGGCTCCTGCGGTGGACGTTGCGCGTGGAAGATAAGCCACATCTCCCGACCTTCCACGAACCTTTTGTTTGCAACAAACTCAATCATCTCGCCGTCTTTATCTGGCCCGATACCGACAAACTCCAACGGGTCTGTACCAAATCTAGGCATCGTCCTTATCGGATTCGCTAAAGCATGAGCAGCATCTTCTTTCGTTACGTCAGGATGCTCTTTTTGCACCCTGTCCAAAACGAATATCCTGCTATCAAGACACATGCATAACACCCTTAGTAATATCTTTAATAATACCGCTAATGATACCGCTGAATCACGGGATCGTCAATGCAAGCAATCCAACCATCCAGCCAACCAAAAAGTCATAAAATTTTGACGAAATACATGCCCCCTGGGCTGGACAAAGATTAGGTTATCTAATTAGGTTAGCTGCAAAAGTCGGGAAAATGGTACGTGAAAGACGTATTCCCTTTGATGTTTCTATCGACCCGTTTTATAGCAAAGAAAACATAGATCGCCTAAAACGCTCGATTGACTCTCTTAATGCGGGGCACGGTACGCTTCATGAGTTGATTGATGATGAATAAAATATTTTCTCCTGAAGCGAATCTTGTTGTTAACATCTTTTTTACGCAATGCAAAGTTTATTTTCCTTGTAATGTTTTACAATCATCGATGCTGATGTGTTGCTCGCTCATGGAGCGGCACATCTTGGCACATCACATCAATTTGAGTGAAAGGAAATTACTTGAAGGTTCGAAAACCGAAACCTCACAGTAATTAACCTTCGGCTTCCCCGCTTTGAGGCAGTCGAAGGAACGGCTGCTAAAAAGTAGATCAAAGCTTGCGCTTTTACGTTCAATTTAAAAGGCGGTTACCTGCGCGCCAAGAGCTTGGATCTTAACCATATAACCATAGGGGATGCAACAATGCTCTATTTGTCACAAATGCTTGGTGAGCCCGTCATTGATGCTAACGGGGAAAAAATTGGCTCTATCTCTGATCTGGCCATTCAAACTGGCGAGGTTTTCCCTCGCATTACGAGCCTCGCATTTTTAGGCCCTGGCAAAACGCCTTTTATGATTTCGTGGCGCAAATACGTAAGCGAATTTACCGATGAGGGCATCATTTTAAAAGTGGATAGAACCGCCATTCGCTTTAGTTATCTTCAACCTGATGAAGTTCTTCTTGCGCGCGATTTACTCAACAAGCAAATCGTAGATACCCAAGGCATGAAGGTTGTTAGGGTAAACGATCTTAAACTTTCAGTTTCTGGTTCGCAGCTGCGCCTTCTTGGAGCAGAGGTTGGCATTCGTGGGCTGTTGCGCGGGCTTGCTCCCTGGGTTGAGCGCGCTGCCCTTGCCGTTGCTAAAACGTTCCACAAAAAAATTGATGAAAAAATCATCGCGTGGAATTATATGGATTTGCTCGATCGCGACCTTTCAAAAGTTCAGCTTTCGGTAAGCCACACCCGCCTCGATGAGCTGCATCCTGCCGATGTGGCAGATATTCTTGAGCAGCTTGATCCAAAACAGCGCGCTAATGTTTTTCAGCATTTGGACGATGCGCGCGCTGGCGATGCCATCTCTGAGATGGAAGATGAATTTCAGGCTGATGTAATTGGCAACTTGGATGATGTGCGCGCCTCGCGCCTGCTCGGTGATATGGACCCAGACGACGCAGCCGACATTGTTGGCGATTTGCCCTACGAAAAGGCAGAAAAACTTCTGCGCTTAATGGGCGTTGAAAACGCGGCAGAAATTAGGCAGTTGTTGGGGTATAGGGAAGATACCGCAGGCGGCCTTATGACCACGCAATATGTTTCTATGCGCACTACCGATACCGTGGCAGAAACCATAGAAGCCCTGCGCGCCTTGGATGAAGATCATCCCACCGTTAACTACGTGTATGTTATCGATGAATACGACAAGCTGGTTGGCGTGCTTTCGTTACGCACCCTTGTGCTGGCAACAAGCAACACCCAGCTTAAAGATATTATGTTCGATGAAATTATCACCGCCCTTCCTGAAGAAGAGGAAGAAGAAGTTGCAGCAGATATTTCAAAATACGATCTTTTGGCTATGCCTGTTGTTGATGAATCGGGGCGCATGCTGGGCATTGTTACCGTTGACGACGCTATGGAAGTTATCGAAGACGATGCCGAAGAAGGAAAAGCTCGCTGGGCATGGACACAACTTATTGTTGCCATCATTATTTTTGTCATTTTTCTTATTCCGTATACGTTTGTTGTTCTCCAAATTGCAGGAGGTCTTAATTGACAAAGACCTCAACAAATACCGCCACCAACACGCGACCCAACACACAATCCAGTACAGGTGCACCGTCAAGCGCGCAGCTCAGCACGGGCGCGCCCTCCAACGTCTCCAATGCGAGCGCGCAGTCCAACGTGTCATCCAGCATGGGCGCGCAGCCAGCCATGCTTTCGCAAAAATCAAAAGCTTTTCTGGTTCTTGCAGCCATGGGCCCGGGCATTGTTACCGCCATGGCTGGAAACGATGCGGGCGGCATTGCAACCTATTCAACCGTAGGCGCAAAATTTGGCTTTATGTCGCTGTGGGTTATCCCTGTGATGTGCATTTTGCTCATCGTTGTTCAAACCACCGCAACGCGCATGGGAGCCGTTACCGGCAAAGGTTTTTCGGCCTTAATACGCGAGCGCTTTGGCATTCGCCTTACCGCACTTGCTATGCTTGCCCTGCTTATTGGCAATGTTGCAACTACGTTTTCAGAATTTGCCGGCATTGCTTCTGGAATGGAAATTTTTGGTGTTCCGCGCTGGATTTCGGTTCCGGTTGCGGCGGGGGCTGTTTGGGCGCTTATCGTAGGCGGAAGCTATAAACGCGTACAAAATGTTTTCTTGGTAATTTCTTGCGTTTTTGTAACCTATATTGTGGCGGCCTTTATTGCGCAGCCTAATTGGAACCTTGCTCTTATCCATACCCTTATTCCTGAAGTAAGCAGCGACCTTACCTTTTTATCGCTCACCGTTGCGATGGTGGGCACTACTATCGCCCCCTGGATGATGTTTTTCACTCAAAGTAATGTGGTTGAAAAAGGCGTCACGGTCAAAGATTTGTTTTTTCAGAAAATCGATGCAGTCACCGGGGCAATTGTTGCCTGTATTGTGGCCTGGTTCATCATTGTTACTACCGGCGCTGTACTCTTTCCCGAAGGCATTGAGATCAGCGAAGCGGCCGATGCCGCACGAGCCCTTGCTCCTTTTGCCGGCGAATATGCCGAGGCCCTGTTTGCCATAGGGCTTGTGGCGGCAAGCTTGTTGGCGGCCTGCGTTTTGCCGCTTACCACGGCGTTTGTAATTTGCGAAGCATTTGGTTGGGAAGCTGGAGTTTCCTTCACCTGGAAAGAAGCGCCGCTATTCAAGGGAATTTTTACCTTTGTTATTGCGGTTTCTGCCGTGGTTATTCTTGCTCCCTCAATCGATTTGATGGGCATTATGCTCACCGCCCAATTTGTCAATGGCGTTATTCTTCCAATTCTTTTGGTGTTTATGGCGCTCATTTGCACCGATAGCCACCTTATGGGCAAGCATACCGCCTCATTTATAACGCGCATTTTGCTTGTTGCCACTATCGTGGTGGTAGGGGCGCTCTCTGCCGTATGCTTAGTACTGCAAGTTTTAGGAATTGGTTAAACGAAAGCTGCAAGATAATTAGTTAAATGAAAACCGCAAGATAGTATCGCCCATGATGAACAACGAACATTCCAACACCGCAAGCCAAGCCAACCACATCAACTGCACCAGCAATGAAAGTCACGGCCATGAATTGCTACACCGTGACCTACGTAATAACCTACGCAACGAAGCCAAGCAGGCCCGCAGCGCCATGTCAAAGCCCTATCGCGCCCACAAAAGCTCTCTTATTTGCCAAGCGCTTATTGAATCGCTTACGTTAACGCTAGGAATTACCGGGGCGCTTACCAAAGCCCCCTCAAGCATCTACGTTGGTGTGTATTCGGCCTTTCCTGAAGAGGTAAGCCTTGATGATTTTATTGCCCATCTTTATCAGCAAGGCATTAACGTTGCCTTTCCCTGCATGATCAAGGATTCATGGAGTTGCAATGCGGTAGAACAAACCATGGAGATGCGCCTCGTTGATGCAGCCGCCTATTCCGCACAAAGCGTTCCGTTTTTGCTGCATCCTCTCACCTCTTATAAGCACGAAAGCACCGAGCTGGAAATGTTTCCGTATATTCCGGCCGAAGAGCTTGCCATGATGGTGGTACCCGTTGTAGCATTTGACAGCCATAATAATCGCCTTGGCTATGGGGGCGGAAATTACGACCGCTACCTCACTCAGCTCTCCACCGACTGCCGCAAAATAGGCGTTGCCTTTGCTGAGCAACAGGTTGGCTTCATTCCTGCCGAGGCACACGATATTCCGCTACCTATTTTGTCTATTTAGCGTTATCAATATCAAATTGCAGCGTTAGATAAAGCTCAATCTATCGCATAGACGTTACCCCTTATGCATCATGCGATAGATCCAAACGGATCACTAACTTCTTGAGCTTGATATACCGTAAATGGATCAATGCGATTAAGAGGCTGTTGCTGTTTTGCTAATTCCCAAGAGCGATCGAAAGCTATTGACTCGCACCAGCAACACCAGCAGGCTTCCAAGTGCGCAAGCGAAGCGCGTTGCTCACCACAAAAAGCGAGCTTAAGCTCATAGCAGCAGCCGCAATCATGGGGTTAAGCGCTATTCCCAACACCGACAATGCACCCGCCGCAACGGGGATACCAATGCTGTTATAAAACAGAGCCCAAAACAAATTTTGCTTAATAGTGCGCATCGTTGCGCGCGAAAGATCAATCGCCGCAGGAACATCAGTTAGCTCACTGTGCATCAAAACAACATCGGCACTTTCAATGGCGATATCAGTACCCGCGCCAATGGCAATGCCCACATCGGCACGCGCAAGCGCAGGCGCATCGTTGATGCCATCGCCAACCATCGCAACAACGCCCTGCTCAGAAAGCTGACGAATTACCCTATCTTTATCATGCGGAAGAACTTCGGCAATTACTTCATCAAGCCCGACCTTGCCCTGAATTGCAGCCGCACTTTGACGATTGTCTCCCGTAAGCATCACCGTTGCAATGCCCTCATTGCGCAACTGACGAATTGCCTGAGCGCTCGTTGCTTTAACTTCATCGGCAACCGCAATAAAGCCCAGCAACTCTGAGCCCAGCGAGAAAAACAGAGGGGTTTTGCCTTCCTTGGCGCACGCTTGCGCGAGCTCTTCTAAAAGCGTTAGCATTTGCGCGCCTTCAGAGGAAATTGTTGCTTGAGTTTGCGCGCCTCCTGCCGCCTGAAAGCCTCCTACTGCTTGAGCGCCTTCTAAAGAGGTTGCCACTTGAGCACACCCCTCCTGCTCGCTCATCAAGCGAGCATTTCCCACTTGCGCCAACATGCCATTGCAACGCGCCTGAACGCCTTTGCCTGCGATTTCTGTAACATCATCAATCCTGCAGGGGCTACTATGCCGCGCCTGCGCAAACCTACTCACCGCTTTGGCAAGCGGATGTGCCGAGCGCGCCTCAAGCGCAAATGCAAACGATAAAAAGGCATCAAGAGATGCTTGAACTTCTTTATCAAACAGCGACGCGTTTACCAAAGAGTCCGAAGCGCTATCTGCCGCGCCATCCGCTGCCGGTGCAAGCGGCTCAGTCAACAAAGCGCCATCATCCTCCGCCGACGCACACAAACCGCCAACGCTTTTAACCGCGCAAACCGCCTCGCCACTCACTGAGGCGCAATACACGCCCCCACCTGCCAAGCCTTGTTCGGCAAAAAACGCAGCAGAAGCATTCCAAACCACATCGGTTACCTGAGGAATTCCTTGCGTGATGGTTCCCGTTTTATCAAACACAACGGTGTCAAGAGCATGGGCGCGCTCTAAGGCCTCGGCCGATTTAATGAGAATTCCATGCGCGGCCCCTCTGCCCGTTCCCACCATAATAGCTGTTGGAGTAGCAAGCCCCAAAGCGCACGGGCACGAAATCACCAAAACAGAAACCGCATATATCAACGATGTTCCCACGTTGTTTGAAACAATCATCCAAACAATAAAGGTAGCAAGCGCAATGCCCATAACCACCGGCACAAATATGCCGCTGATTTTGTCAGCCAATTTTTCGATGGGCGCTTTGGTGCTGGTGGCCTCATCCACCAAGCGAACAATACTCGCAAGTGTGGTATCTGAGCCAATGCGCTCTGCGCGCATGGTAAACCAGCCCGATTGGTTAATGGTGGCTCCTGTTAGCGAAGAACCTGGTGCCTTTTCAACAGGAATTCCCTCGCCGGTGATAAACGACTCATCAACCACAGCATTGCCTTCAAGCAAAACCCCATCAACGGGAACGCGCTCGCCTTGTCGCACGATTAGAATATCGCCCACACGCACCTCATCGATCGAAACGCACTCTTCGTTAACGCCCGCAGCGCCCTTATCGCCCCTGTTATCCTTGCTATCCGCAACATCCTCATCGCCCGCAGCGCCCCTGTCGTTAGCGCCCGCAGTATCCTTGCTACCCTCAGCTCCAGCAACGTCCTCATCGCCTGCAATACCATCGCTTACCACGCGACATGCCATCTGAGGCGAAAGATCCATAAGCTTGGTAAGCGAACTCGTCGTTTTGCCCTTGGCGCGCGCCTCAAAATATTTGCCCAAGGTAATAAGCGCCAAAATCATAGCGGCCGATTCAAAATATAAATCCATTGCCAGCATATTGGCATGCTCAATATTGCCCTGCCCCAACGCGAGCGCTAAAGCGTACAAAACATATATTCCATACCCCGTAGAGGCACTCGCACCTAAGGCAATAAGGGTGTCCATATTAGGCGCGCCATGAATGAACGCCTTAAAACCCCCACTAAAATATTTGAAGTTAACAAAAATTACGGGAATAAGCAGCAAAAACTGGGTAAAGGCAAACGCCATAATGTTTTGTTGCTCCACTAAAGCGCTTGGCAAAGGCCAAGCAAACATATGCCCCATAGAAAGATAAAACAGTGGAATCGTGAATACAAACGAAACAATCAAGCGCGTGCGCACGGTTGCTTCTTCTTGCTCGGCGCTTTCGGCAAAAGCCGCAGACGAAACCGAAGACGGAGCCGAAGCAACAGACGCAGCCACAGCTGAACCCGAAAACGCAGACGAACTCCCACCCGTAAAAGAAGCAGCTTGATTATGGCTTTTGCGGGACGAGGACAAGGGCGGCACGGTCTCTTTTCGCTCTTTACGGGGCGTTGCTTTATACCCTGCCTTTTTTACCGCCTTAGAAATGTTGGCTACCGTTTGAGGAGAGCCATCATACTCAACCTCCATAGAGTTTTTTAAGAGGTTAACCGCAACCGACGTAACTCCCTCAACCTTTTGAGTGGCCTTTTCAACGCGCGCAGAGCAAGCTGCGCACGCCATACCTTTAATGTCGAATGTTTGTTTCATAGGCAATCACGAGTAGTTTGTCGTAAGCTCCGTACAAAAATGTTAACCGAGTGAAACTATATACCCCTACAACCTATAACGCAAACAAGTTTTGAAGCATTGAACGATCAATGCTTGCCGTACGTATTAATCTTCGGCAATCTCTTCAATAGCGCCCATGGGGCATTCTTCAACGCAATCGCCACAGGCAATGCAAGCTTCTTCATTAACAACCTCAAGAACGCCGTTAACAACCTCTATAGCCCCCTGAGGGCAAGCATCTACACAAATACCGCAACCGATACATTCATCACTATTAATTACTGGATGTGCCATTACAACCCCTTCTTTCACAAAAGTATGTATACAAACGAAAATTCAGTACGAGATAAAACTTCTTACGAAAATACCAAACAAGCCAAGAAGTGCAATACCTTTTAGAGGGTTTTCTAAGAACGGTTGAAATTTATTAAATAAATACGGCTATCAAAACTAGTGCGCTGATCAAAAAACCATCAGCTCCCCCGCACGAGGCGGAAGAGCTGATGCTGGTAAGTAAGGCTTAATGTTTTAGGTCTACATTAAGCCCTTTTGTAGGTAGGTGCCCTCTCCTTTTGTGATTACATGATTAGAAGGAGAAAGCGGGGACAACGCCCTCTGCATAGCTGGGGCCGAGGTTGCCGTAGTAGAAGATGTTGAACGGATTGCCGTCAGTGTCCACAGCGACGAAGTGGATGGGGCTGTCCACACGAGGCGAACGCACCCACCAAAGCGTGTTGGAACCAGCACGGGTTTTAGCTATACCTGCGATGGCGGTATTACTGCCAATTGGATCAGTTATCTTACTATCAAACCAGTCATATTGAGTACCTTCAGGTCTGCAAGCGCCACCTGCAACAAATCCTCCATTGCCAAAGATTTCACTGTAAGAGAGTAGCCAAATAGCATTATTTGGAGAATCCGCCACATCTCCACCAACCCATGCTTTAGTGGTTTCATTGTAACTACCTGTTACTACCTTTTTAGTGATTGGTTTTGCATTCTTAGCAAGATCGCCTAAGCCGCTATAGACATAGCCTCCTTGCTGCATAAGTGACTTCATAGCTGAAGCATCCCAACCACCTGCGTTGGTGTTAGAAGTATTCATCTGCTTAGCAGTAGGCAGTGAATGCGTTGCCATAAAGGTTACAGCAGAGCCGTCGTTATCATGGGGGCCTACTTGGATGATGCGGAACTCAACATAGGCGTTATCACCTGAGCCATCGCTACCTTTCCAGTTGGTGTAGAGATGATTTACATCAGTAGAAGAATAGCCATTGTAGAGTGTTTCAAGAGCAGACTTGTCTTTACCTTCAGAGTTAGTAGTGTAGCCACCTGATAAGGTTTCACCATGAAGGATCTTGATGTCTTCATCAATTTGAGATTGGTTTCTCATGATGCCTGTTGTGGGGCTGCTATAGCCTTTTTTACCTTTTCCAGGAGCCATCCAGTAAGAACCAGTGCTGGTTGTGTTCCACTGAGCATAAAGGTCGATGGTATCGCCCGCTTCTGCATCTGCAAAGGTAACGTCTTCTTGCTTATCGGTATAGGTTGTTGTAGAACCTGTATCATCCGTGTACTTCCAGTTAGCAAAGTTGCAGAGATAGCCACTGTCGTTAGTCTTTCTCAAGGTGTTAGGGCTTAAGTTTACTGAATCTCCTACGGTTACTGTTTGGGTGGTGGAAACAACGTCATCGGTACTTGCGATTGTATCGTTACCATTGGCAGTTGCAGTATTGCTGTGGAAAGCAATGGTGTATTCGTTAGGAATAATCTTCCACTCACCTGTTGCAGTGCCTGTGCAGTTGCCGCTTTCACCGGCATCTGCATAAATAAAGTAGCTATCAACTTTGGTTTCTTTGGTCTCTGAGTTAGTTTTATCAACTACCCAGTCGCCCTCTTGAAGGGTTATGTCACCAAGTTTTACGCTTGTAACAATTGCGTTATGTACCTTTTTGTCATAGGCAACTTTTTCTGGATCAATAGTTACAGTAGCATCCGAAATATCAAGTTTATTGATTGTCCAGCTAACGTCTTGTTCACCTTGGTATGTATCGCCTGTACCTTTAATGGTGAATTTATAGGTACCTGCATTGGTTTGTTCTTCAAGACCTTCAACGGTGTAGTCCGTACCTTGGGTAAGTTCATTACCACCAAGAGTTACTGAAGCAATTGTTGGGGCTTGAGTTTCAGTGTTGTAGGTAAAAGAGTCGCTATCAAGAGTTACTACAGCATCTTTAAGAGATGAGCTTGCGTAAATATTCCACGTACCCTTGGCAGTGCCTGTGCAGTTGCCGGTGCCAGTTACGGTTACTGGGTAGTCGCCAACATTGGTGCCTGTAAGCTGTGTGTGGTCTTGATCAACCGTATAGTCGGTGCCTTGCTTAAGCACTAAATCACCATACGTTACGCTTTCAAGTTCTACTGTGTGCTCTGTTGCATCATAAGCAACACTTTCTGGATTAGTCTTTACAACTGCGTTTGTAATGTCGAGCTGAGTGATGCTCCAAGTAGCTTCTGCTTGGGTTGTGCTGTCATAGTCACCAGCACCCCTGATAATTAATTTGTAGGTATCTGCGTTAGTACCTTCACCACCAGAAACGATTTCGTAGTCACCTTTTGAAAGAGTGGTATCACCAACTTTTACTTCGGTGATCTTTACCTTTTGTTCTCCTCCGTTATAAACAAGAGAAGTCGTAGAGATTTCAGCATTTGCTATAGATACTCCTGTAATAGTAACGGGAGTAGTAGCCTCAATGCTTCCGGTATAGGTTTTGCTTGAGTCAGTTACCTTAACAGTGATGTCACCAGCATAACCAGAAGGAACTGAACAGGTGTTTGTATCAGTTTCAGCAATAACATTTTCGTTTTTGTCATACCAGGT
>CAVJWZ010000010.1:0-32808 GCA_963653545.1 uncultured Eubacteriales bacterium
AAAGAGCGAGTATACTAAACAACTGTTGCTCTATGAAACAATTACTCTATGTTCTCTTAGAGCACGTTACTTTATTTTGCATCTGCATATATTAAGGAGTTGCCCGTAATGAAAACAATTGCGCGCGCTTGGGGCAGTTTAAGCCTAGTAAAGCGCATTATTATTGGCTTGGTTATTGGCGCCTTGCTTGGAGTTTTTGCTCCATCGGGCATTACTGTGCTTACGTTGTTGGGAACGCTCTTTGTCTCCGCTTTAAAAGGCGTTGCGCCTGTTTTGGTGTTCTTTCTTGTTATTAGCGCATTGGCAAATGCAAAAGCTGCAGGATCGATGAAAACTATCATCATCCTCTATATGATAAGCACATTCTTGGCTTCACTTGTTGCGGTTGCTGCAAGCTTTATGTTCCCAGGCTCTCTTACCTTGATAGATGCAGCAGAGACCACTCAAGCCTCTCCGCAAGATATTGGCGAAGTGCTTACCACGCTCCTGTTAAATATTGTTTCCAACCCAGTTGATGCGCTTATAAACGCGAATTACATCGGCATTTTGGCGTGGGCTATTGTTTTAGGTATCGCAATGCGTGCTGCAAGTGATTCCACTAAGCAGGTTTTTACCAACGTATCTGAAGCAGTATCGAAGGTGGTTCGGTGGGTTATTGCTTGTGCCCCCTTTGGCATCCTCGGCTTGGTTTATACAACGGTTTCAGAAAATGGCCTTGAAATATTTAGCGAATACGGTCATTTGCTTCTCGTTCTTGTTGGTTGCATGCTCTTTATTGCCTTTATTACTAACCCTCTTATGGTTTGGATTGGCATTCGCAAAAACCCTTATCCGTTGGTTTGGCGCTGCCTTAAAGAAAGCGGTTTGTACGCCTTTTTCACCCGCAGTTCTGCTGCAAATATTCCCGTTAACATGGAACTCTGTCGCAAGCTTGGTCTTGATAAAGATACCTACTCAGTGTCTATCCCTTTGGGTGCAACCATCAATATGGCTGGTGCGGCGGTAACGATTGCCGTTATGACGCTTGCCTGCTGTAATACCATGAATGTTGCGGTAGATATTCCCACCGCGGTTATTCTTTGCGTGCTTGCAGCAGTAAGCGCCTGTGGGGCTTCGGGTGTTGCTGGTGGATCACTTTTGCTTATCCCTCTCACCTGCTCACTGTTTGGAATTGGCAACGATGTTGCTATGCAAGTTGTTGCGATTGGTTTAATTATTGGCGTTATTCAAGACTCTTGCGAAACGGCCCTTAACTCTTCATCTGATGCCTTATTTACCGCAACGGCCGACTACCGAGAACAACGATTAGCGGGTAAAAGCTTTAACCCTGGCAAGGATGCCGAAGTTGCATAACTTAGAAAGAATAAACGCCTCGCTCTTTGCTGCGCGCTGATGATAAAAAATGGCAACCACAAATTCTGTGATTGCCATTTTTGCTTATCTGAAAAGCTCCTAGATTTTAAAGCCTATTGAGCAGCAAAAATCTCGATAGAATCGCCCTCTGCTACGGTAACCATAGCCTTTTTCCAGGTACGAGTTTTACCAATCTGGTAACGTATACGCTTTGGTTTGGCTTTAACGTTTAAGGTGTTTACCTTAACAACCTCTACATCGAAAATTTCTTCAATAGCTTGGGCAATTTCAACCTTATTGGAAGTTTTAGCAACCTCAAAGGTATATACATTTTCCTGCATCATGTCATAGGAGTGCTCCGAGATGATCGGGCGAATAATAACTTCGCGAGGATCTTTCATTATGCAAGCACCTCCTCGATGCGGCTCAAAGCAGCGCTCGTAAATACGAGAGCCTTGTTATCAATAAAGTCATAGGTGTTTGCCTCAGAGGTGGCAATAACACGAACCGTTGGAATATTGCGGAATGAAAGATAGGTATTAATATCGTCATCGGCAATAACCAACGTAATGCGACCGTTAAGCCCTAAATTCTTCAAAATTGCGGCAGCTTCTTTGGTGGAAGGTTTTTCAAATGAAAAAGCCTCTACTACTACCAACTCAGCATCTGCTGCTTTTGCAGAAAGCGCAGAACGCATAGCGAGTTTAACAACCTTGTTAGGCACCTTAAAGGCATAGGAACGAGGATGTGGACCAAATACGGTACCACCGCCTGCCCACTGAGGAGCGCGAATAGTACCCTGACGAGCACGTCCTGTACCCTTCTGGCGCCAAGGCTTTTTGCCGCCACCACGCACCTGACCACGGGTTAAGGTGCTGTGAGTGCCTGCACGCCTTGCGGCACGCTGAGCACGAACAACCTCATGCATAGCATGCATGTTAGGCTCAATGCCAAAAACGCTCGCGGAAAGTTCGGTATCAGAGACCTTCTTGCCGCTCGTGTTTTTCACTTCAATACTTGCCATAATTATTTAACTCCTTCGTATCGTATTAGACCATACGAATGCGAACCACGCCGTTTTTGCCGCCAGGTACTGCACCTTTGAGCATAATGAGGTTCATATCTTCGTCTACGCGGACAACTTCAAGGTTTTTAGTGGTAACGGTATCGCAACCCATGTGACCCGGAAGGCGCACGCCTTTAAATACGCGGGAAGGATATGCACACTGACCAACAGAACCTGGTGCGCGATGAAAATGAGCACCGTGCCCACCAGGGCCGCCACCAAAGTTATAGCGACGCATAACGCCAGCAAAACCCTTACCTTTAGAGGTGCCCGTTACGCAAACCTTCTTAACTTCAGCAAAGTTTGCAACCGTAACCTCTTCGCCAACCGTATGCTCAGAAGCAGAGTCAACGCGAACCTCACGAAGATGGCGCACGGGCTCAACGCCGAGCTTAGCAAAATGACCAGCCATTGGCTTGTTGACGTTCTTTTCTTTAATAGAACCAAAACCCAACTGAACAGCCTCATAGCCATCAGATTCAACAGTTTTGATTTGGCAAACCTTATTGGGGGCTGCCTGAATTACCGTTACGGGCACAACTTTTCCGTCTTCGGTGAAAATTTGAGTCATACCAATTTTGGTACCGTAGATAGCGTTAATCATCCAATATCACACTCCCCTACAGTTTAATCTCAATATCAACACCAGCAGGAAGATCGAGACGCATCAAAGAGTCAACCGTGGAAGGGGTTGGATCAAGGATGTCGATCAAACGCTTGTGTGTACGCATTTCAAATTGCTCACGAGAGTCCTTATTAACATGCGGACCTTTTACAACACAATAAAGATTGCGCTCGGTCGGCAATGGAATAGGACCAGAAACCTTGGCACCCGTCTTCTGTGCGGTATCAACAATGAGCTTCGTGGACTGATCCACGATTTCATGGTCGTAACCCTTCAAGCGGATGCGGATATTCTCTTTAGCCACTTAACTTACCTCCATTATGGGGTGGTGCATAAAAGCCCTTGGGGGCTTATGCATTGCCACCAGCCTTGCTAATAATTTCGTCTGCAATGTTCTTAGGAACTGCTTCGTAAGAATCGAATTGCATGGTATAGGTCGCGCGACCCTGAGTGCCGCTTCGAAGATCGGTTGCATAACCAAACATCTGACCCAGCGGAACTTTTGCAGAAATGCAAACTGCATTGCCACGCTGCTCTTGGCCCTGAATAATGCCACGGCGGCTTGGAATATCACCCATAACAAAACCGGTGTATTCTTCAGGTGTTTCCACCTCAACAGCCATAACTGGCTCCAAGATAACAGGGTTAGACTTTTTAAGAGCGTCTTTGATAGCCATGGAACCAGCAACCTTAAATGCTGCCTCTGAAGAGTCAACATCATGGTAAGAACCATCAACTAATTCAACACGAATATCTTCAACAGGATAGCCAGCCAAAACGCCAGAATTCAAAGCTTCCTGAATGCCCTTGTCTACCGCAGGGATGTATTCCTTAGGAACAACACCGCCAACGATCTTATTCTCAAATTCATAACCCTTGCCAGGCTCTTGCGGATACATGTTGATAACCGCATGACCATACTGACCGCGACCACCAGACTGGCGAACAAATTTGCCCTCGGCGCCCAACACTTCATGACCTGGACGCTCGCGATAAGCAACCTGTGGCTTACCAACATTTGCTTCAACCTTAAATTCGCGAAGCAAGCGATCGATAATAATTTCCAAATGAAGCTCGCCCATACCAGCAATAATGGTTTGACCTGTTTCATGATTAGTTGAAACGCGGAAGGTTGGGTCTTCTTCAGCAAGCTTTTGAAGAGCAACGCTCATCTTATCCTGCTCAGCCTTAGTTTTAGGCTCAACCGCAATATCGATAACAGGATCTGCAAATTGCATAGACTCCAAAATAATCGGAGCATCTTCGGCGCAAAGCGTGTCACCCGTGGTGGTGTTTTTCAAACCTACTACGGCAACAATGTCACCCGCTGAACAAGAATTAATATCAACACGGTTGTTTGAATGCATCTGAAGCAAACGACCAACGCGCTCTTTTTTATCTTTAGAAGCATTGAGAACATACGAGCCAGAATCAAGCTTGCCGGAGTAAACGCGCAAATAGGTAAGCTTACCAACAAAAGGATCGGTCATGATCTTAAATGCCAAAGAAGAAAAGGGCGCTTTAGGATCAGACGGACGCTCATCATCTTCGCCAGTATCAGGGTTTGTACCTTTAATAGCAGGAACATCAACCGGAGAAGGCATGTAATCAACAACTGCATCGAGGAGCTCTTGAACGCCCTTATTCTTATAAGCAGAACCCACAAATACAGGATTGAGCTTACAAGCAATAACGCCTTTGCGAATAGCGGCTTTAAGTTCTTCAACAGAAACTTCTTCTTCCATGAGAACTTTTTCCATAACGCCATCGTCGCAATCGGCGGCAGCTTCAAGAAGCTCTTGTTGACGAAGCTGGGCCTCTTCAACAAATTCAGCAGGAATTTCATCCAAAGGCTCAGGATAAGTCATACCTTTATCGTCTGCCTTGAAGTCCCAAGCGGTCATGGTTACCAAATCCACGATGCCCCAAAAACCATCTTCAGCACCCATAGGAAGCTGAGCGGCAACAGCAGGAGCATCAAGACGATCGCGCATGGTTTGGATTGCATGGAAGAAATCGGCACCAACGCGGTCGTACTTATTGATAAATGCAATGCGAGGAACACCGTAGCGCTCAGCTTGGCGCCAAACGGTTTCAGACTGAGGCTGAACACCGGCAACAGCGTCAAACACCGCAACGGAACCATCGAGAACGCGCAAAGAGCGCTCTACCTCGGCCGTAAAGTCAACGTGGCCTGGGGTGTCGATGATTTGAAAACGATATTCCTTGCCGTTTTCAGCACCGCCAGGATACTTCCAAAAACAAGTGGTAGCAGCAGCGGTAATAGTTACGCCGCGCTCTTGCTCTTGAACCATCCAGTCCATGGTGGCTGCACCGTCATGAACCTCACCAATTTTATGGGTCTTACCCGTATAGTAAAGAATACGCTCGGTAGTAGTGGTTTTACCGGCATCAATGTGAGCCATGATGCCAATATTACGAGTATCTTGCAAAGAAATTGCCATATAGCGACCCTCCTACCAACGATAGTGCGAAAATGCACGGTTGGATTCGGCCATTTTGTAAAGATCTTCGCGCTTTTTAATGGAAGCACCGGTGTTTTCTGCTGCATCCATAATTTCAGCGGCAAGACGCTCTTTCATGGTGTTTTCTTTACGGTTGCGCGCAAAGTCAACCATCCAACGAATGGCAAGCGTAGTTGCGCGACGGGAGTTAACCTCCATTGGTACCTGATAGGTAGCGCCACCAACACGCTTTGGTTTTACCTCGAGGGTAGGACGAATATTGTCCATAGCCTTCTTAAATACAGAGACGGCGTCTTGGCCTGTTTTCTCTGCAACAATATCGAAAGCACCATATACGATACCTTCAGCGACGGACTTTTTGCCGTCAAGCAACACCTTATTGATCAACTGCGTGACCAAACGGTTGTTGTAGATTGCGTCCGGCTGCACTTCGCGGCGGACTGCTGCTGCACGACGCGGCATATAACTTCCTTTCAATTAAGCGATTGCTCTTTTTAAAGGCGATCGCGAAAACTACAACTATTTCTTAGGCTTCTTAGCGCCATAACGGCTACGAGCCTGAGCGCGATTGTCAACCGCAGCGCAGTCAAGAGCAGCACGGATGACCTTATAACGAACACCTGGAAGATCCTTAACACGACCACCACGAATGAGAACCATTGAGTGCTCTTGGAGGTTGTGACCGATGCCAGGAATGTAGGCAGTTACTTCCATGCCGTTTACCAAACGAACACGAGCTACCTTACGAAGAGCCGAATTAGGCTTTTTAGGGGTAGTGGTGTAAACACGTGTGCAAACGCCACGCTTTTGGGGATTACCCTTAAGTGCTGGGGTCTTTTTCTTATCGACCGACTTAGCACGGCCCTTACGGACCAACTGATTAATAGTAGGCAAGACTTCAACTCCTTATCTAATCTATGCTACTTGTTGTTTGTTTTCTGTGCGCTCTGCAGTTACGCACGCGAAAACTGCACCCTCTTTGTGGCGCGATGGGAAACTTTATCACCCTGGTTGAGCCTTGTCAAACGCCACGCACCCGGGTGTATCCATATCTTCACATATTGAGTTTTGCGAGATGATTATAAATAACGGTAGAGAAAAATTGCTTGCTAAGGGCCCTTGAGCAATATAATTTTAAAAGACTTTTATTGCTCGCTGTTTTTGAATTTTTATGAGTAAATGCTTCCCTTCAATTTCTTTTGCTATTTTTACCAACAAGCGATTAAAAGTCTTTTACTCAATATATCAAGATGCAGGCTCTTTAGCCAGATTGATTTCGGTATGATGCCTGTTCAGCGCCCATTTGTGTACATGTAACTCAATTTTTTGGCAAATTGCCTCATATATGTATCAAAGCTTAAAAAATCTCATAAAGAAATAATGAGAAAAAAGTAGACTTAAGACAGACCAAGCCACGCATTCGCCAAAAAAACAGCACGCCAAATAGCTCGATGAACTACCGAAAGCCGTTCTTTCGCAACCCTTACGCACCAAGCAAGCGAGATGCTACTTGTTTTTTACGCGAAAGAATGCCTGGCATCCATACGCTTTTTGAAGAGTCGATACCAAAAACACGATCGACCTTATGGTGATCGCCTTCAACGATAAACTGGCTTCCCTCAGCAAAAATATCGGTAACCATAAGCAAAACAAAATCATAGCCATGACGCTCACCAATATCGCGCATATAGGCACGAATTTCTTCCTCGCGATCTAAAACCGCCTGAAGAGTTACCGTTTCATGCTGGGCGATGAGAATAGAATCGTCACCAACTTGAAACTCCTTAGAGTCTGCGGAAACAAGCGTATCTACCGGCATCTCAGCATCGGCACCACGACACTGAAAAACCTTTAAGCCAAACTCGGTTACCTTTTCATCGATGATTTCTGCCAGATAATCAGCCTGGATGCGATCAATATCGGTGGTGGTAGGTGATTTCAAAATAACGGTATCGGTCATAATGGCTGAAAGTAAAACAGCAGCAATACCCTTAGGAATGGTTATTCCGTGTTCTCTAAACTGCATGGTAACAATGGTTGCCGAAGAGCCAAGAGGATAGTTTAAAAACCTGATGGGATTAGCTGTTGAAATATCACCAATACGATGATGGTCGATAATTTCCATTACTTCTGCTTCATCAATACCATTAACCGCTTGGGCACGCTCGTTATGGTCAACCAAAATAACGCGGCGGCGAGTTCGACGAGCAACATCGGAACGGGTAACGATACCAATACAATACCCTTCCGCATCAAGAACAACCGCTTCTCGCAATTCGCTTTCCATCAAATCACTGATGGCATCTTTAAGCAAACCATCAGGGCTTAAGACCAATACATCAGTTTCTGTCAAAGAAGAAACAACTTGGGTAAGCGAATTGATAAGATCATTTGCCACCGCAAGAGTATCAATGCGCGATTCGCTTTCTGATTCAGTATCCATGGCAGAAATATAGCGCTCAGCAATCATGCGCGTAGTGATAAGACCGCGATATTTTCCTTCGGCATCAATTACCACAAGGGCGCGAATATTGTGCTTGCGAAGCAAACGGCCTGCGTCAATAAGTGAAGCATCCTCAGAAATAGAGATCGGATTTTTACTCATAACATCTTGAACGCGCACATGAACGTGGGTAATAGCCTGTGGGGCTTCAACGCCATATTGAGAAAGAATAGCCTCACTCTCTTCAGGTAAAGGCCCTAGGCGAGCAGGAAGATAATCGTATGCTTGCCTATCGGAATCAGCTTTAAGTTCGCGCTTCATCAGTTGGTTTTTGAGATAAGCGTATCCCACCGCTGCCGCAATTGAATCGTTATCGGGATGTTTGTGTCCAACAACTAGAACAGGCGCTGCCATAATTTCCTCCAACTAAAACAAGAGCAACTTCTACCAACACGCTCTCTGCCTACCCTTTAATTCTAATGCAGGTTGCAGAGTTCCCTCAAACAAGATACGTAAGAATTAAGAAATCTTTACGATAGGAGCATAATCTTTTAAGAGTTTTTTGGTTTGGCCCGACCGCGCAAATTTTATATGCAAGGTATCGCCTTCAACCTTAACGACCTTGCCTTTTCCAAATACTTTGTGATCGATTGTATCGCCTTTAGTAAAGGTCATGCCTGCAGCGGCTTTTTTACCCGTATCTTTTGAACTTTTCGAACTATTTTTTGGTCGTGAGCCTGAAGTGCTTGACGTACCAAACACGCGCCCGCCACCAGCCTCGGTGCCTGAACCGGCAATTCCTCGGCGACTACCCCGTTTTTCCCAGCCCGACCCTGAAAAACCAGCGGAACCCATTCCTATTGAATTCTTTAATTCCTGAGGAATTTCAGCGATAAACCGCGAGGTTGGGTTTGCCGAAGTTTGCCCAAAAATCGTGCGCGTGAATGCATTGGTAAGATATAGGCGTTTGCGCGCACGCGTGATGGCAACATAGGCCAAGCGGCGCTCTTCCTCCAAACCTTGCGGATCAAATGAGGAATTGCTATGAGGGAACAAACCCTCTTCCATGCCTGCGACAAAAACGCAATCAAACTCAAGGCCTTTAGCGGAATGAATAGTCATCAAGGTAGTAGCGCTGCCATCCTCGCTCATAGTATCCATATCGGTACGCAACATAACCCACTCGGTAAAATCCGAAAGCGATTGCGCTTGGAATACACGGGTTGGTTGCTGCTCTGATTCTTTTTCATGAGCATCAGGCGAAGGAGGTTCAAAAAGAGCATCGGCATCTTCGTGGGTTTGAGCATACTCATCAACAACACCAAAAAACTCTTGGATATTTTCAATGCGGCCCGCTGCTTCATCGGTATTTTCAGCCTGAAGTGCACCGATAAGCCCCGAGCGCTCAACGATTGTCTCTATTACGCGGCGAAGCTCGCCCGAAAATGAACTGGCTTCAACGATAAGCGCAACAAATTCTGCTATAGCTTTACGCGTTGAAAGACGAATGGCATCGTCGGCCGTACATAACTCAGCGGCTTGCAAAAACGTACACTCGTTTTCGCGCGCCACCTGATCAATATGCTCGATAGTTGTTTTACCGATGCCCCGACGGGGGACATTAATAACTCGATGAGCGGCAATATCGTTAGCGGGATTTACCACAAGGCTCAAATAGGCCATAACATCGCGAATTTCTGCACGATCAAAAAAGCGCGTACCGCCTACCAGCCGATACGGAACTCCCGCACGCAAAAGCATATCTTCAAGCATGCGGCTTTGAGCATTGGTGCGATAAAACACCGCAATTTGATCATACGGTGTACCCCCACGGTGCAAACGCTCAATCTCAGAAGCAATCCATCGGCCTTCATCGCGCTCGTCTGAAGCCATGTAAACCGAGATTTTTTCGCCATCTTCTTGTGAGGTAAAGAGCTTTTTGCGTTTACGGGTGATGTTGTTATCAATAACCGCATTGGCAGCTGCCAAAATATTGCCCACCGAGCGATAATTTTCTTCAAGTTTTACTACGTGAGCTTCGGGATAATCTGTTTCAAAATCCAAAATATTGCGCAAATCGGCACCACGCCACGAATAAATTGATTGATCATCGTCTCCAACAACCATGATATTTTTATGGGCTTGAGCAAGCAGCTGAGTAAGCACATATTGAGCGTGGTTAGTGTCTTGATACTCGTCTACCAAAATATAGGTAAACCTATCCTGGTACGCCTTAAGCACATCGCTATGGTTTTTTAGGAGAAGCCAGGTATACATTAAAAGATCGTCAAAATCAAAAGCATTCTGTGCTCGCAAGCGCTCTTGTAGGCGCTTATATACACGCCCCACCACCTGACTCATAACGTCTTTATACGTTTCTTCAAAAACCTCAGGCACAATAAGATCATTTTTAGCTTTTGAGATGCGATTGCGCAGCGCGTTAATAGGATATCGCTTTGAGTCAATGTTGAGTTCTTCTAAAATCTGTTTCATCAGACGTTTTGAGTCATCGTCATCATAGATGGTAAAGCCTTTTGAGAATCCTAAACGCTCGCAATCGGCGCGCAAAATCCGCACGCACATGCTATGGAAGGTTGAAACCCACATACCACGAGCATACAAACCAATAAGACCACCCAATCGCTCACGCATTTCTGCCGCGGCTTTATTAGTAAAGGTGATGGCCATAATTTGCCAAGGAGCAACGCCTAAATCTTCAACCAAATGAGCAATACGATGCGTTAACACGCGCGTTTTACCCGAGCCAGCCCCTGCCAACACCAACAAGGGCCCCTCGGTACATAACACTGCTTCTTTTTGAGCAGGGTTTAAGCTATCGAGATCAAGAGGCATGTTTTATTCCTGCTCTATAGTTTGAGTTAAACAATCTTTTTACCAAAAACAGCGGCTATTTCGCGCAATTGAACAACCAACTCGCTAAATTGAGCAGGCGTAAGCTGCTGAGGACCATCAGAGAGAGCAACGGAAGGCTCAGGATGAACCTCGATCATGATCGAATCTGCGCCTGCGGCAACGGCAGCATAGGCAAGCGAGGGCACTAAATCGCGCACGCCTGCAGGGTGAGAAACATCAACACAAATAGGAAATATTGATTGTTTATGAATTACCGGAACAGCAGAAATATCGAGCGTAAACCGTGTTGCAGTTTCAAAGGTGCGCAAACCGCGCTCGCACAAAACAACATTATTGTTACCGTTCATGGTGATGTATTCAGTTGCCGAGAGCCACTCAGAAATACTACCCGCAAGCCCACGCTTGAGCAAAACCATTTTATGAGATTCAGCAGTTACCACACCAACATTTTTGAGCAAGCTGAAGTTTTGCATGTTACGAGCACCAATTTGCAAACCATCAACGTAGGAATGAACCATTTCGCAATGAGCAGAATCCATGACCTCAGTAAGTGTTTTAAGGCCATATTTTTCGCCTGCGGCTTTCATAATTTTTAAGCCCTCTTCACCAAGACCCTGAAAAGAATGGGGGTTGGTACGAGGTTTAAATGCTCCACCACGAATCCAACGAAGGCCAAGACCAGCAATACATTCTGCCACTTCATTAAATTGTTCTTCAGACTCAACCGAACAAGGACCAGCGTAAAGCGTAATCTCGTCGGTGCGCGTTCCATAATCAGGGAGAGAGGATAATTTCTTAATCACGAGAAGGTACTTCTTTCATAACTTTAAGGATGCCACGATAAATTTCAACAAGGTTTTCGTTGTATAAAGGCCCCTCATTATACGAGGTAAGTTTTGCAAAAATTTCTTCCTCGCGCTTAGGATCATACAAACCCATATGAGCATCGGGTTTGAGAGCACGAATATCTAATGAATGGCCTGCTCGCTCGTTTAAAAGATTAACAAGTTGCTTGTCAATTGCATCGATTTGCTCGCGATGCTTCTCAATTTCAGCAAAAGCTTCATTCTCTTGCGACATTTGGCTTCCTTTCCTTACCATGCACGGTGCCAATTACTGTTTTAAAACGCTCCATCAATGAGATTGTCTTCTCATAATACCTTTGATTATGGCATGAGTTGCTATAAGTTACGCCTTTGCGAGTTATTTTTTACGCGTAGGATTATTGATTGCCGCAATAGCAAGAAGGGCAATGGAGAGCATGATGCCTATCTGAACAAAAAAACCATCAAACTGCCCTAAGATAAAGGAGGCAAAAGCAATAAGAATAATCACAAGTGCTGCATAATTGCAGTATTGAGAAATATGAGCATTAACTACCAAGCGAAGCTGATCTTTTTCTTCCTCTGACAACTTGCTTTTGTTATCCGCCATGGATAATCCCCTTACCTGGACTATGCCCCACTCTAAACTATAAAGGCTCTTACTCCAAAATATCCCAAAACAACTAAACCAAGAATGATGCGATATACACCGAACACGGTAAAATCATTTTTCTTGATGTATCCCATAAGAAATCTAATAGCAATCACACCCATTACAAACGCGCAAACAATTCCTACCACCAAAACAACAACTTCAGTTTGAGTCATGGCAAGACCGTTAAGAATAAACTTAACGACTTTAACCAAGCCCCAACCAAACATCACCGGAATAGCTAAAAAGAAGGTAAACTCAGCAGCGGCGGTACGAGAACACCCACACAACATGCCGCCAATAATGGTTGCACCCGAACGGCTAGTACCCGGAACGATAGCCAATACCTGAAAACAGCCTATTTTGATTGCCATCTTCCAATCAAGTTCGCTCACATCGTTAATTTTAAACATACCCGCTTTTTGCTGCTCTTCGGTAAGAGGAGCTGCGTGCTTTCCGTGAGAAGATTGAAGTGCTTGTACGTAGTTGCGCTCACGACGACGATTGTGACGCTCAAGAACAATAAAGATAATTCCGTAGAGAATAAGCATGGCAGATACGGTATACGCATTAAAAAGATGCTCACTTGCCCAATCGTCTAGCAGCAATCCAAAAACAGCTGCAGGGATTACACCGATTACCACCATGCCCCACAAACGCCAGGTGCCCCGTTGTTCTTCATGGGTCTTTGTTCGAGAGAACGGATTGAGCTTATGCCAAAACGAAACAACAACCGCCATAATAGAGCCTATTTGAATAACAACCAAAAACAAGGCTAAAAACTCTTGGCTCACTTGGAGCTGTATAAATTCATCAACCAAAATCATGTGACCGGTAGATGAAATGGGAAGCCATTCGGTTATGCCTTCTACCACGCCAAGAAGTGCAGCTTTTAGTGCCTCGATAAGCAAATCAATAGACATACAATAAATTCCTTATAGGTTATTCTTGCCCGATTAAACATCGAGAGATGGTGGGTAGCATCGTTGGCATTACTCGTGCCGTTACTGCTGGCTCTTTCGTTGGCATGAACGTTTGACATCAGCGCATTATGCCGCAATATTGCCTACAGTATTGCCGCCATCTCACAAGGTGTTAATTGTATGGGATATCGTTGCGCTTACGTTATACTCACCAAAAGATTTAACAAACACTCCACCAAAAGGGTTGAGCAATTCATGCTGAAAGGAGCAACCATGAACACGCATTCGCGCTATTTAGCCGATTTCAATGTGGCCGGCATGCGTTACTGGGATGGTGCGCTTGTTTTGAGCAGGCTCGAACCTGGCAAAAAGCTTCAACTCATTGCTGAGCCCCAAAATCAATACGACCCTAACGCTGTAGCAATTTATTTCAATGACAGCAAAATTGGCTACATTCCTCAGGAGTTCAACTTCTTCCCTGCACAACTTTTACGTTTTGGACATCAGAAAGTTCTCGAATGCCGTGTCTTAAAAGTTAACAAAAGTGCCGACCCGTGGAAGCAACTTCGTGTTGGACTATATGTAACCGATCATTCGTAAAAGGCGAAATCAAAGTCTCTTTTCGCACAAAACAACACAGCGACCTCAATATTGCAACTTCCGAATTTCACGAAGCGCCGCCTCAAGCGGAATACGCTCCTGTTCGATTCTGCGAGGGCCTTTCCACTCAGGATCGATAAGACACAGATATAGTTCTCGTTCCTTATCTTGCAATCCCTGTAGCATGCGCAGATCCTGACACGGCAGCTCATTACCATGCTTATCAACCTTTGTTCCGAACTTCTCGTATTTCTCAAATGCAGGTAAATCCATAAAGATACTGGCACACTCAAGACCTACTTGCCTACAACCAGCAAGAATTTCAAAGCCCGATGCATCCATGTCGCCCCAATACACCAGTATTGGGGCATTGCGAACCCAGTCAAGAGCAGGCAAATTATGGATAGCAGCTTTGCCATCACCCATCACCGCAACACCATGCTCAACCTCAGGAAACCAGAGCGCGGTATCACGATTTTCGCAAATGATTACCACCTGGGGCTCATAGGGCAACGCCCACGCATCACCCACCACCCAAGAATCAAAGCGTCTACCACCACTATGAAGATACGACGGATCAAGATAGGTAAAACGAACGAGAGGCGGACGCTGCTCAAGATGCAATTCGTCAAGACCTGCCAACTGCGCAACCACGGTGCTTCTTCCTTGCTTCTCAAGCCATTTTGCATGGAAACCAGCGAGAGGAACCTGACGTGGTGTAAGACCCTGCACATGATTCTCTGCAAACCAAACGCCTGCCTTGCAGGCCAGATCAAAGTCAATATCATCGGGAACAACCTGCTGCATCTTTCGCAACAATCGGGCAAGGTCGGCAACATTAACGTGAGTAAAATCACGTTTTAGCCGTCGCGCCCGATCAAGCGCACGTGCATATTCGCGTTCATTACCCGTAATAACAGCAAGCATCTGCATATCATCAACCACAAAATGCGTGGGTAGATTTTGCCTCGTACCACCAACAATGCGTGTTGTGCTCTCCACCGTACAGCCCATAGACACTGCCGCAGCATACAGTTCATCCGACACAGCACAAACTGCAACAAAGTGCTCCTCAAGTTCCTTTTTAGAACACCTTCCTAGCGACACAAACTGTGGCCATTCTTTGTCTGAACACCCAGCCGCTTCCTCAGCCCATAAGCGATGATAGAGTTTTTCAAGTGCTTTTTTGGCTTCCGCCACGCTCTTAAGCATGAGAATCCCTGTCATCGAGTTTTGCTTGAGAAACCCTAGAAACACCCCCGGCATTCTTTGTCATATACACACATGCTGACGCATAAGGTGCGATAGATTGAAATTTATCTTCAGGGGTAGCTACAATAAGCTGAAATCCAAAACTCTTCCATGCCGATACAGCGCGAGCGGTAAATTTGCTATCAGCCTTAATAAAACCCTCATCAAGCATAACAGGAGCAAACGCTGGTTTGCTCCCCGCCTCACCACCAAGACAATATAACAAGGCGGAACCCAAAATAAACGCGACAAGCTCTTGTACCTCACCACCACTCTTACCGGCAAGTGAATTATAGTAGCTATCCTCACGCTCGAGCTCTGCTGGCCAAGATGCTTTTGCTGATATTTCCACATGCCTGCGCCTGTCTAAAAATATATCGCGATCAACGCTTCCTGGACGTATTTGTTCCATAAAGCCCTTGATTTTGTCATAAAAACTCACCATATCGATATCCTGTGCCGTTGCTGCTCCAGCAAGATCGCCGAGCATGCTTCTAAACTCCGAAACACGCTTGCTCTCACGCGTACGCAGCGAAATGCGAAGCCTGCCCCCATCGGCGCCAAAAGGTAAATCGGACAAAATAGCATTAATAGGCTCGATGCGATCTTGCATCTCTTGCACCGCCAAATCAAATGAACGACGAAGCGGCACCAGATCCTCACGAATCCAACCAAGCATCTTTGACTTCCAAAGCGCTTCCTGCTCGTCTATACCCTGATGTTCAATCTCAGCAAGAATGGCAGCATAATCTGCATATGAATCAATAGTCGTGCCACGATTGGGATCATACCAACGGCTCTGAAATTGTGCGAGCGCTGATTCAATAACCTTTTTGTCTGCTTCAGCAGTTTTGGCAGCTTTTAAGCCCATCTGCTTGTTCTCCTCATCAACCGCTTGAACAAACTGGGCAAACGATGCATGTAGATCACGGGCAGAATGATAAGCGCTCGCCTTCTTCACGGCGATAGATTCAATATGATGAAGATGTTCATCGCTTATCACAAGTTCTGCAGGCAAAGCAAGGCTATCTGCCTCAGACTGCAGAATACGCAGCTCTTCCTCATGGCGCCCAAGTGCATCTTCTTGCGCACCCACTCGCTTCACGCACTCCATCTTGCACTGCTCAGCCTGTCCAAGCTCTTCGCGCAAACGAGCAAGCTGCACATTGCCGCTCAAAAACTCCTGCAAATCCTGTTCAAGGCTTGCAAGTTCTTTGCGAACGCCTATCACATCTATCGATTCAAAGGGAGTTTCCACAAGAAGTTCACTTGCTCTTTGCCGCAAAAGCGCCTCGCTGCGCTTGCTCTCGAGCACTTGTTTTTGTTGGATGATTCGCTCATTATCGTTGTTTAATTGCGCTAAGCGCTCGATTAATCGCGCGATAGTTGCCTCATTCGTAAACCCGATAACATTACGGTCGGCACGGGAACGACCATGAGATCCCCTATATTTACGCCGCATTTGTCCCGCTTCAGTGATACGCAAGCCATCACCATATAAATCAGACGGACTCTCAACGCAAAGAGCATCGTGATTCTCATCGGCCAAAGTGCGCGAAAGCCACGGAGCAAACAGGCTTTTATCATCTAAACAAAGCTTAGATGCAACGCCGCCTGTCTGACCCTGAGCAAAGGTTTTATTAGACAAATCAACACCGCGAAAATTTACTCTCACATTCAAGCGAACAGGATCAATGGCGCAACTCAACTCGTCATATTGCTCACGATCAACCAGTACCGTGCGTGAAAGTCCATGCAAACATATCTCGATAGCGTCACGCCAGCGCTCCTCGCCATCAGCCACCTCCATAAGCTCACCAGCAAATGGTAGTTCGCACGCACGCATGCCAGCCGCTTGCGCCATTTTGTCGCGCGCCTCACTCAACTCACGCGGAATATTACCGTGATGATTTTGATAATACTCAAGGTCACTACGAAGTGTTGCAGTCTCCTCCTTGACCTTGCTCTCCTCTACGGCAAGCTTATCGCGCTCTTCGCCTATTTGACGTTCCTGCTCCTTATAATCGGTAAGGAACCTTTGCGATGCTATCTGAAGTTTTTCATACGATGCAGCATCTTCAGGTACCTTAATACCACCCTCTAAGGCATGCGCAGACAAGCGCTCAAAAGCAGCCCTGCGAGTTTCACATTCACGCTTAGTAGCCTCAATTCGACCCTCAAGCGTTCTTGCCCTAGAGCCACCCGCCTCTTCTATTTGAGCCGCAAGCTGCTTTATCAACACTTCAGCTTCCTGCGCTTGAAGACGTGCAGAATTAAGCTTATCTTTGCTGCTCGCAATATCACTCTCAACGCATGCTCGTACTTCAGCAATAACGTGCAAGCGCCGCTTAGCAAGCCAAAATGACAGCGAACTTGCAGGATCTTTTGCACTGCCAACAGCATCGCACAAAATACATGTTGCCTGTGCCTCATCAAAAGAATGTTTTCTCTCAACAATAGGCTCAAGAATCCTACGCTGCTCTAGCGTCTGCAGCATCTGCTCATGAACGTTTGAATGGTTATCAAATTCCTCAATTGCCGTATCGGCGCACTGATAGGTTTTAGGAAGTTCAAGCACTAAGGTATTAAAGAGAGCGCTTACCGTTTTGAAATCCTTCCCCGAACGAATACGTGCAAGCAACTCCATAAGTGCTTGACCTGCATCTTCATCACCAATATCCAACGACTTGTAAACGCAATTCAAAAACTCACTTCTACTTGCATGCTGGCGTGCTCTAGGCAACGCTTTTCCAAGAGCACGCTTGTCAAACTTGCGCTCAGCTATCGATTCCAAAACAGACAAATCAAGCATTTCGTTTGCGGTAACAAACCACGTATTACCGGCATCTACCTTGTCGCACCCTGGAACCAAATAGTACAGCTTTGCTGCCGTAAAATAGTTGTTTAAACCGTCCACAAACGTAGCGCCAATAGCTGTCCACCGCGCGCAAGAATCATCACGCAACACCCGAGCAACCTCTGTCTGACTAGCCTCATCATACACAGAGTCAAGCATGCCACGTGCGTACGTATGTAACGTCCGTTTGCCTGAACCAAAACCAGCCCCAACGCCACGACCACCAACGTTTGAAGCCGCGTTGAAGCGAGGTGCGCGCATCATAATTTCATCGTATGCATCCTGTAGTGTAGACTTGCCCGTACCTGAAGCACCAGACACTACCGTCACGGCTGCCTCATTAAAGTCATTTGCAAAATAAGCTTCAGCCACACCATCAAACGTACCCCAATTGATCAACTGCATGCGAAAAAGCTGCCACTGGCTTTCCATTGATGTTCCATCAAATAAACTCACAGCCATGCTATTTGTCCTCCTCGGCTTTCGCAGCACTCTGTTCTTCCGCAGCTTGAGATCGCTTAGCGGCATCCTGCTCGTAGGCTTCCAAAACCTTCTGAATCTTTTCAAGCGGAAAGGCGGTCTCTATAATGGGCAATACGCGATAGCGATCAGAAACTCCACGAACCGGTTCGATATAATGCTGTTTTCTCATATACTCGATTGAGCTGTTAATCGTTTTTGCTGATTGCACATGATTGACGGTGCCTTCTGAAAAAAGTCTCTCTAGATATTCATAAATATCCTTACCGTCAATCCAAACATTTTCGGCACCACCAGAGATTTGACTTGCATACTGCTGACGTAAAAAAACGATGAGCAGCGATTGGGTCTCGGTTAGCTCATGCTCGCGCTTAAGTTTGAGAAACGAATCACCCGCCGTCTCGACAGGCAAGCAATATGCAATCTCGTTGCGCATATCGACGAACAACTCCAAAAAAAGATCATTGAGGACGCTTTTGATGGAAGAACGATACTCAATAAGATAAGACCAGTCCTTAGCATTGTTATCGTAACTAATATAAGAGCTGCGCAACAACTGTACTAAAACACGGCGCGCTACCGCAGGAAGCGAACCGGTATCGCCTGGAAAAAGCCCATCGTCGCCGTCATCTTGCTCGTCAACGACTTCATCCCACTCATCAGTCAATCCCTCACCAACGATCTGTTTCTCAGGGGAATAATCTTGCTCAATCATGGTGTTTACCTGTTACTTCCTCGTTACTTCTCGTTATAACAATGCGCGGGGCAAGCCATGTACGACGATTGCCGTCCGGGTCGATGCACTCATAGGAATCATTAGGCACATCGCTCATATCAAGATTGTTGGCCGCCGCATAGCGAATGAGTCCAAGCACTTCAACATCACGCCGTAAGTCGTTATCGAGCTGCGCAAACAAGCTTGCCGCAGACTGAGACCGCCCCGGCGCAAGTGCATGCTCAAACGCATCGATAAGCTGCTCGGTAAACGGACCACCCAGCAAGCGCAAACGTTCAAGATCAACCTCGGGCGCATCCCCCTCATTCATACTCAAAGGAGGAGGTGGTTCATGATCGGAAGGAAGCTTCAATCTTCGCTGCAAACATTCTATCTCTGTATCAAGCAAAGGGTCAGCCATGAGAGCCTTTTGCCTTCCGTTGCCAGCCCCCATGGCACGCTGCCACATAAGCGACTCAAGCTGCTTGAGCGCCTTACTCATCGCGCGATAACGAGACATATCATAACTACCAATAGCATTGCTAATGGTTCGCGAGCAGCGGCTTCTTAAATCGAAAATGCCCGCCATGCCATCAGAGACTGCCTCCCAAGAAGAACGTATATCGTATTTCTTGCCCACATTGGAATTTACCACATGCTCAGAAGAGGCAATGCTGCGTACCTTACGGTGCATATCGGCATCAAATCGATTGTCGGCAAAGAGAGCCACCGCACCGTTATAAATCTGCCCGCTGTCGGTGCCGTTAAACAAAGCTTCGGCGTGCTCCAAATAATGTGCAATAACTTCACCATGAGGACGCTCGTCAGAACGGAATTCGTCAATAAGATCATCGCGCTCACGACCAAGTTGCTCTTCTACTTGTCTCATATCTCGTGGGATTTGACGGAGCAAATCAACAACGTTCATCAAGTGTGCATGAATATCCTCTGGCGAAGCATCCGATGCACCACCGCTTTCGTCAAAGCGCTTGAGAGCACGTTGAGCAGCCTCTAAATCTGCTTCGAGCTGACGGCGGCGCTCAGCAGGATCTTCACTTACCAAAGCAGCAAGCTTCACAACTTCATGCGCAATAGTTTCAATACGAGGACTACTTAAGATGACCTCGCGCGATCCCATACGATCAACAGCATCAAGAGCTGCAATAGTTGTGGAACGCAAACGATACTCCGTGCTTCCATCGTCAAGCTCAAACTTCTCTAAAAGCCTGAGATCATACATCCAGCGATCGGTACAAAGTTCGCGCCCACCAACCGTAGGCGTATCGTAACCAGCATCACGAAATTGTGCAAGCATCGCATCAATTGCTAAATGCATCGCTTCACATTTCACAGGTTTTGATCGATCAGGGAACGTAGCATTGAGCATGGCAATGTATATCCGAGAGAACGGACTGCGCAAAAGAGCCAAGGCATCGCCGTCAAAGGCATCTCCCAGCTTTTCGTATTCCTCAAAAACGTCAGCCATAAGCTACATCCGCAAGGTTCTATACGTACCTAAGACGTTCGCGCCTACCAAAAAATGGGTTTTGTATACTGGTGCTAACAATCTCACTATTCTTCTTCCTGCTCGTTTGCCACGCGCCGCGCACTATAAGCTGCAAAACCTGCACCAACAGCGCCAATAGCAAGCGCGCAAGCACCACCTAATGTTGAATCACCCGTTTTTGCTGATGCGCTCTTATCGGTTGTGGTTTTACCCGTATCAGAGTTTTTATTATTATCACCGTTATTGTCCTCGTCAATCCATTCATTGCTGCCCTTTTTGCGCTCTTGCACATTACCTGAGGCAACGCTTGATGTGTCAATGCTAGCATCCTGAACTTCAAAGGTGGAGCTTACCATCGATTGTGCGCCTTGGAAGTAATCTTGCAAACCCGATGCGCTTAAGCCCGAAGGAACGATAACTTCAACATCGGAAATACCAAGGTGCACGGTGCGTTTATCATGCCAATCATCGGGAATAGTAAATGCCATGCGGAACGTTTCGCTTTTGCCGGGCACCAGCACGCCCAAGCCGTTATCGGCCACCAACAAACTTGCAAGCTGTTCGGCAGATAAGTTTTCAACATTATAGCCACAATCGGCATCTACCTCGCGCGCACTTGAGAGCATGTCGCTTGCGAAATTCAAGTGACGCTCATCCACCACAGAGCCATCTTCATCATAGAGCGTAAATGTTGCCGCCGTTGCCACAAGGTTGCCATCGTTTCTAAGCTTCACTGAAAACGGGCATTCTTCGCCTGAAAGCGCAAACGCACTCTCACACATTAGCCCCACGGGCGTAATGCATTTCAGCAAGGGAACACGCACGTCGTAAATGTCTGAGCGGCTGGTATCAATGTCGGTAATAGAATTGGTGAGGAAGGTTACATACGAACCATTCACCGACGTTGCCACCACGCCATCGACGATATGGTCTACTTCACAGAACACAAACGGCTCAGTGAACAGACCATCCACTTGCGCAACTGCTTTGATATAGTGACGATGCTCCACAACAGCTCCATCCGGCACCACATCGCCCGCTTCATCGTGGGCTTGCCCCACCGTGCCATCGAGGTTTTCAGGGAAAAACAGGAAGTGTCCGCCTCCATCGATGGCAAAATCGGCAACCGAGCCTGCACGCGGACCAATTTGTGTGAACGTTGCGCTGCCCTGATTTTTGGGGTCAAACGAAACATGGAAGATGCCCGATGTTGTCGCACCATCATCGTTTTCACACGCACAGGTTGCAAGCACTTCACCATCACCGCCCCATGGGTAAAACTTGTTCACCTGTATCTTTGAACTGTCGATAGAAACAAGGGGTGAAAACACATAGTTTTTAAACTTTGTGGAGTCGTTGTTTTCATAGAGTGCTTCAAACTTACACATGCCGCTGGTGTCGGCGCCGGAATATACCAAGTTCGCACGCCGACAATTCGCAACCGAGCCATATTGCCACTTGTAACTTTCGTCATCAATGTGAACAGGCAACATGCACAGGTCGTGCAAGGCGTTATCGCCATTCAAGTGAACGGTGGAAGTGGTTACTTTAAACACACGCTTTGTGTATGTTACATCAAGTTCAAGGCGCGCAAAAAAGCTCATCACCCGCGACGAGCCGCTAAAGCCATCGTTTTCGTCAATTGCTCGGCGCGCATAGGTTCCCATCACGCAAAAGTCGTTGGTGCCTGCAACAGAAAACGTGTCGGAAAAGCCCGAGATGCGAGGGTTGGTAAGCGAGTAGCCAACCGAGGTGTTCGGAAGGGGCGAAGTCATGGCAGGGTCAACCGATAAGGGGCTACCTTGCATGCCCGATTCATACAAGCACACCAAGCTGGCATAGTGGGCTTGCAAGTTACGCACGAAATCGATGTTATCGCCATCTGGGCGCGTGCCACTAGTTACCAGTAAACACACGTAATTCGCGCCATTGTTTGCATTTGCTTGTGTTACTGCAAAGTCGTAGTCATACATGTCATCACGCGAAACGCCGCTTATTTGCGGATCGAAATCGAGGGCATAAGGCTGGCTCCAATTGCCATCCGATTGAAGCTGGTGATATACCAAACGTGAACGAGCTTGACCATTTTCGCCTTCAACTGAAGCAATGCGGAAAAGATAGGTGCCGCCCCAACCTTTCGTGGTAAGCAGCTGCATGTGCGTGTCGCTATACACATTATGAAATAGTGCGCGTTCCACCCCGGGGCGCACTCCACCGCGCGCACCGGCAGATAAGCCACCCACACCAAGCGTGTGAACAGGGCTGTTCGACTCCATTTTCCCCACATAGGAATATTGAGGAAGATAACTTGCATCGGCAGCTTCAGAGCTCATCAGCGTTTTGGCAGCAAGCGTTAGTGCTGCTTCACTGGCATCGGTGGCTGTGCTGGCATTGCCCTGCGCAGCAGCAGCATCGGCATCAAGCGTGTTGGCGGTTGCATCTGCATCGGCCTTCGGTGTAACCGTAATAACGGTAGGTTCTTCGCTTTCCCATGCATCAGCGATGTCTGCATCGTTTTCAGTTCCCACTACCACAGGCGAGTTTTCAAACACCGCCGCGCTGGTAAGCTCAAATTCGCAACTTGATAAAAGTTCGTCGTTGGTAACGATTGCTGCCATTTCTTTAAACTGGGCAAAGCTGGGAAACTCACCGGTTCCCGCCACAGGGTTTTCCACCTTTGCAAATTTACCTAAGCGACCCTGCAACACCGAATCAAGGTTTGCTGCGTCAAGATTGCCATGCGTCCATTCACGTGAAGTTTTATCGGGTGCTTCAAGGCTTTTTATGTTGTTGGAATCGCAGGCTTGCGGTTTATCTTCGGAATAAATCTTTAAAGCAAGCTTACAAAACGGCGCTTGTACCGTCACAATTAAACTTGCACCCCAGCCAGCAGTCATACGTGGCCACTTATGCCCTGGGTTTGGCGCAAAGTTATAATCGAAACACAAATATCCCGTTCCGGTACCCGAAACAGAAGCAATGCCACTTACTCCCACGCCAAGCGTAATTGAAATACCAAACGTGCAATCAATGCCAAATTGCATGTTTTTATTCGCATAAAAATCGAAGTTAAAGGGGTCGTCGCTTTGTGACGATAAATCGAAAGACGCTTGCACCTGAAAGAAGGGCGTGAAGTGGAAAAACCCCGGAATTCCCATGATGGTAAAGCGAATCATCCACGTGAAGTCATAACGCAGCGAAGCTAAGGCAGCAAGTTCGCATTGCCACAACTCTTTATCACGCAGCCATTCCTCTTTTGCGTATGCTTGCAAATTGCCCTTGCACGTGAATTTGCGCATGGGAGCATAGGTAAAACCGCGCACGTCGCCTTTTGCGTCAACCCCTTGCGCAAGCGCTGCTTTCATCGAGCCCGATTCGTGTTCCCATTCTTGTTTCGCCTGCTCTTTAATGCTAACGCTAGGTTGCTCTTTCCAACGAGCCTTTTCCAGAATGCTTCCGTTGTTATCGTGCACTTTAACCGAAGTGGTGCCACCACCAAACACCGCATAACCAAAGATATTAATGTCGAAAAACACGGGAAATTCTGGCTTCCACGTGGTAAACGACACACCCTTAAACGGTTCACACATCGATTCTGGAATATCGAAAACGGTACCAAATGAACTATACTTCGTACTGGGAATAATAATTTTTGAGCCGCTGTCGTTGTCGTCGACGGGCGCAGGGGTAGTAAACATAGCAAGATCGTTTCGGTATTCCGCATTGCTTTCAGCAAACGAGAAATCGACTTTTAACGTGGCACCTTCACCCACAAACACCTTGCTTGAATTCAGCAGATATTGCCCCGAAACCGCCCCTTTTACTAAGTTGCCAACGGGACGCTCGAATCTGAATTCACCCAATGTTGTTTCTTGGCCACCTTCCACACGTACCAGCGTAGCTGTTGGCGTCATATTCTCGCGCGGCATCCACAACTCAATTTCAGCCACATTTTGAGCGGTAGAGGTAGCTGAAGTCATAAATTCAACCTGCGAATATTGAATATCCCAGCTATTAAGCGTAGCCATGCGCAAATAAGGTTTGTCGTTTAAAGGACGCGTAGGTGCTACCAAAGCTGCATGTGCCGTAACGCGCGTAAGCGGAATGTACACATCGCGATACCCTTCACAGGTAACCGTTATACTGCCATTAAAGCCAATGATATCTGCGGTGGTATCTTCGGCAAGGTTAGCAATATCAAAGATAATTCTGCCTTTTTCATCACTGGTGCCTTCAAGGCTTTCGCCGTTGAACAGTGACGTAAGTTTTACAGTGCAATACGATAAGGGCACAAGAGCATCGGAGTTTGTTACATCATAGGCAACAATGCCCAGTTCAGTGCGCCCCACCACCATAATTTCCGTAGAATCGGAATCGATAGCGCCGCCCGATGTATCATCGGCTGCCCACGCGCAACGCGCACCCACCGGCACCACCGAAAAAGCATCTTGTACTCCCGGCATTGACGGCAACATAAGCGACGACAAAAGCGCCATACCACCTACCGTAAACGAACGTCGCGAAATGCCCCTCTTTGCCATACGAGCGCACTCCTTAATCCTCAACAGCAAAGTATCATCTGTTTTACCCTATGAAGAAAGATAATATCATTCACGTTGTATTTTATATGCTGACTTGTATTAATTCATTTCCTTGAAACGCTACCCTAAGCCAAAACGACGCAGCAATTCCTCACATGCTCGACTGCGTAAACGATATTTTCCATACCAAGTAAGAGCCTATTTCTAAGGGTAGATTAATTTAAATAGTTGATATAAGCGTTTAAATTAATAGATGAAAAAGCCTAGAATCATGGGCGACTTTTAACCTAGTAAAGAAAACCAGTAGACAATGTCACCTACAATGCATTGTGACCTGTGTTGCTGGAAACCTAGCTCATATCCAGCGTAAAACAAACTATCCATCAAGAAAAACAGAAAGCTCTAGCCATTCTTCTTCAAGCGCTTCCTTTTGCTGCTTGAGGGTTTGGATAGTTTGCTGGATTGCCCCCAATTCAGCATAATCAGTAGGGTCAACTGTTAATTGCTCCTGTTTTGCTTGTTCGATTTTGCCGTCAAGCGTATGCATTTTTCGCTCAAGCGATGCAAGCTGTTTGCGCGCTCGATGAGCCTGCCCTCCCGATAAGGATGTACCACGCAATGTCTGCGACGCCGGCCGTGCCCGCTTAAGCACTGCCTCCGTTTGGGCAGAACCTAAACCGCCCCGCGAAGCCGTCTGCCCATTTTGGCGCGATGCTTGTAACAACTCAAGATATTCATCAACACCCCGCGGAACATGACGGAGCCTGCCATCAATAAGAGCATATTGATGGTCGGTAACGCGCTCCATTAAATAACGGTCATGGCTTACCAAAATGAGCGTACCTGGCCAGGTATCAAGCACGTTTTCCATAGCCACAAGCATATCAGTATCAAGGTCGTTGCTTGGCTCATCTAAAATCAAAACATTGGGAGCATCAAGCAAAATAAGCATCAACTGCAACCTGCGTTTTTGCCCGCCCGAGAGCATATCAACCGTATCGGACAAAACAGACTTACTAAAACCAAGCTGCTCAAACAGCTGAGCAGGAGAAACCTCTTTGCCATCAATAACATATTTTGATTTATAGCGAGCTAAAACCTCACGCACAAGCGAAGGCCCCAGCTTATCAAGTTCTTCAAGCTTTTGGGAAAGAAAAGCGAACTTAACCGTTTTACCAATTTTAACGCGACCCTTTTGAGGAATGAGAATGCCCTGCACAATGCCCAAAAGCGTTGATTTTCCCGCTCCGTTTGCCCCTAGCAGTCCAAAGCGATCGCCCGGACCAATCAGCCACGTCACATCCGACAAAACAGGCTTTTCGTGCCCTTTACCTGCTTCATACCTTTCGCCCGCTTCGTACCCCTCGCCTGTTTCGTACCTTTCGCCTGTTTTACCCTTTTCGCCTCTTTCTTGCCTTTTTCCCTCTTCATTTTTATAAGCAAACGTAACATCTTCAACCGAAACGCACTGTTTTCCGAGTCTCGAAATTGCTGCACGCTTCAATTCAACGCTGTTACGCAAGGGAGGCTCACTCGCAATAAGCGCCTTAGCTGCTTCAACATGAAACTTTGGTTTGGTAGAGCGCGCTCGTGCTCCCCGCGAGAGCCAAGCCAACTCGCGCCTCATAAGATTTTGCCGCTTTTGCTCTGCCTGTTGCGCTAATCGGTCTCGCTCCACACGCTGCAAAATATATGCTGAGTACCCGCCCTCAAATGGCTCAACAATACCATCGTGTACTTCCCACATAGATTGACATACTTCATCTAAAAACCAACGGTCGTGAGTAACCACCACTAACGCTCCCGCCTTTTTAGAAAAGCGCCGCTTAAGATGCTGCGCAAGCCAAGCAATGGCTTCTACGTCTAAGTGATTAGTGGGCTCATCAAGTAAAACAACATCCGCATCGGTAATTAAAACACGCGCAAGATCAACGCGTCTGCGCTCACCACCCGAAAGCGTTGCAATATGCGCATCCCAATCAAGATCACCTATAAGCCCTGTAATAATTTCGCGAATGTTGGCGTTAGAAGCCCATGTATACTCGGGCACATCCCCAACTACACTTTGCGCAATTGTTTGACCATCTTTAAGTTCGTCGCTTTGGCGCAGCGAAACAAATCGAACACCCTTAGTTCGCAAAACCCTTCCAGAATCTGGCTCGACCGATCCATCAAAGAGCCCGAGCAACGATGATTTTCCATCGCCATTGCGCCCTACGACGCCAATGCAATCACCATCATTTACCCCTAACGATATGCTTTGAAAAATACGTTTTGAGGGGTATTCCAAACAAACATTTTCACAACCAAATAAAAAAGCCATGAGGTCTATATTCCTAACGCAATAATAAACTTATCAGCTAAAGCCAGCACGCCTTATATCCCGTAGTTTAAGCAGAGGGGAGCTGCGACACCTATGGGCATCTATGATAACTATAGAGCTTCACCTGTTCTTTAAAAACCATTTGTCTATCCCTTACGAGTAAACCAACACGCCCACGGTATAGTTTTAGTAATGAAAGGAGAAGCCATGCGCAAAGAGGGAGTTTTGCTTATCAACACGGGCACGCCTAACTCCCCTAGCCCTGAAGATATCAAGGTTTATTTGGCTGAATTTTTATCGGATCGCAACCTGATAGATGTGCCGCCCTTTATTTGGAACCTTATTCTTAAAGGCTTTATTTTGCCAAAGCGACCTTCTATTACCTCTGAACGCTATCAAAGTATTTGGACCCCCGAAGGCTCTCCGTTTATGAAATATAGCTTTTCGTTACGTGATAAGCTACAAAACTACCTTGATCAATCCGAGAACAATAACGCCTCAACCTACGTAGTTGAATATGCCTCACGATATGGAAACCCTTCTGTTGAACAGGCATTTTCTTCTTTAGCGGCACAAGGGTGCGCTACAATTACCTCTATTCCGCTTTTCCCTCAAACAGCGTTTTCCACCACTAAAACATGTAAAGAAAAAGCAAGTAGCGTAGCTCAACATTACCCAGAAATTACGCACCGCTGCATTGAAGGGTATTCTGATAATCCGCTTTACCTCAAGGCAATGGCACAGCTTATTAAAAACAATTGGAGCTACCAGGCTGGCTCGAAGCTTTTGTTCACCTTTCATTCTGTGCCCACCAAGCATATTAAGCGTGGAGACTCCTATGTTGCCGAGATTGAACGCAGCATGCATACCCTTGCAACCATGCTTGATATTCCGCAAAACGATTGGGCAATAACCTTCCACTCCCGTTTTGAAGATTCCCGCAAATGGGTTGGGCCTAACATCTACACCGTTCTTCAGGTGCTAGCGCAAGAAAAAATCAATCGTATCGCTATTGTTGCACCAGGCTTTGCCGCCGATTGCCTTGAAACACTCTACGATTGCGACGTGGTGCAACGAACATTTTTTGAACACGCCTGCCGTGATGAGGGAATAAAAGCAGACTTCACCTACATTCCCGCCCTTGACAACAGCGACATGTTTGTTGAACTGCTCGCCAATATGCTAGCTAAATAATCATCAATCGCAGTTTTGAATTGTGTAGGAGCAATACTCCAAAAGCTTTATGCGGCTGGCTTCTCGGCGTTCTCCTTGATCTTATTGATGATGTCTACCAGCCCCATCTGCTGCTGAGTGCTAAACATGCGGATGAACGACTGCGGCCTATCAAAAGGCGGCTGCGTCAGAGCCTTAGGCTCCATATAGCCGTTCTCAACTATGTAATCCACCACCTTATGCACGAAAGAGATCTGCTGCTCCGTAAGCCCCTCGGAGTTGATGAACTCCGCAAACGCCTCCATAGCGGCATCATGATCAAGCTTCACAAGCCTGCGAACCAAAAGACCAAAGGGTGTGTCGCCGTAAGCTTGTTCGTAATCATTGGCGCTGCCAAGCTCGTGGGTAAAGATACGCTCGAGCTCACTGAACTCGTACTCGGTCATGGGGATGTTGCGATGCAGCTTTTGGATGACGAGCGAGTTGCCGTAGTCGCGCAGATAGCGCTCCACTTTCAGGCGGTAGTCGGTAAAATCCTCGCCAGGCACAACCGCAGCACCGTACTCAATAGTAGTCACTGGATCGTCAAGGTGAGTGATCACGTCCTGCTTGCGTACACTTCCCCGCAAGAAGCGGATAAGCCCGCGCAACTCACGCCTGATCTCATCAAGCTTCAGGGCAGATACCCCATCAAAAAATCCCTCATCAGTAACTTCTTGCAAAAGTAAAAGCTTTTCCTTCACCTGCGGAATCGACACCATTTGCTGCAAGCCCATAGCTACAGATACCAGCTTATTGGCAAAGGCTGCAATGCTTATTCCATCAACAAGCGAGCACATAAAACCGTACATAAACGCATCGAAGCGCAATGCATCTACGTCCGCCTCATCGTTGCGTACAAGCGGAGCAATCTCAGAAATGAGCACACCTAAGTCGCCATCGCTGATGAATTCATAGGCCTTTTCCTGCTTAAATCGTTCCACAGCCTTGCGATGCAATCGCACCGAAACTAACTCATTATTAAGATCAACCACTTGGTAATGAATGGTGCTTACCATCTCACTGCGCCACGTTTGATACTCATCAGCAGCAAAAGCACTCTGTTGCAAGCCCTTAACAAGCGCGGCCTGACGGCAGAACACAGTCTCGGACAGCGACGAGCCTATCTTGCCCTCGACCTCCTTGGGGTTTTCGGCAAAGAACTCGAAGTTGCGGCACCAGTCGAAAATAAAAAAGCGCTCCTTGTCGGTATGACGCCCATCGAGCGGATCGTCCACCTCAAGCTCAGGGCGCAGGCGCGTACCACGACCGATCATCTGCCAGAATTTAATCTTGGAGCGCACTTTCTTAAAAAATACGAGATTCACAATCTCAGGCACATCGATGCCCGTATCCATCATGTCAACCGACACGGTTATAACAGGCAGGGGCTTTAGCTCGAACTCGTCAATGACGGTGTGCGAATAATCATCGGAGTGCAGCACTGTCTTGATGTAATCGCCGGGAAGCCCGGGATAGAGTTTGCCAAACCGCTCCACGATAAAACGGGCATGCTTCTGGTTCTGCGCGAAGATAACGGTCTTACCCAGATCCTGCCCGCCGTTAACACGAATGCCCTTCTCCATCAGCGTCTCTAGCACATTGTCGACCGTCTTCTCGTTGAACACCCAGCTGTTGATCTGCGTGTTGGCAATATGGTCTGGCACATCCTGCCCGGTTTCCTCGAAGTCCTCCTCGAGGGTCTCTTTATCCTCATCGGAGAGCTCATCGTAAGTAATGCCCTCATCAATGAAACTCGTGTGCGTCTTTATGCCTAAAAACGGCACAAGCACGTGGTCCTGCTCGGTCGCGGTCTCATATTCATAAACGTAAGTGGGCACGCCGCGCTCCACCTCAAAGAAGTCGTAGGTGTTACGGTCAACCTCGTTAGCAGGCGTTGCAGTAAGACCCACGATAAGCGCATCAAAGTACTCAAAGATGGCGCGATATTTTTTAAAGATAGAGCGGTGAGCCTCGTCCACAATAATGAGATCAAAATGCGCCGGCGTGTACATACGCACCCCGTCGTCGTTGCGCACCGCGTCGATGGCGTTCAGGATGGTGGGGTACGTGGAGAAGACAATGCGAGCATCACGCTCATCTTTGTTCCTGCACAAGTTGCAGCGAGAAGTCTCGGGCAAATACTTCTGGTAGGCGCGAGCCGCCTGGCTCACCAGTGCCAAACGATCAGCCAAGAAAAGCACGTTTTTCACGCGACCCGCCCGCATGAGCACATCGGTGAGTCCGGCGGAAACGCGCGTCTTGCCCGTGCCCGTAGCCATCACCAAAAGGCCCCGCCGGTGCCCTTCGTCAAAGTTTGCACAAGCGCGTTTTATAGCCTCAACTTGGTAGTAGCGGTTAGTGCCACCGCCAGCAATATTGGTATCAACCTCAACGGAGGAAAGCGGCGTGCAGCTACCTCTGCGATTCATAATGCGCTGAAGGTCGTCGCACGAGGAAACGCCGCTTACCTGGCGCTTCGGTGCGTTTTCGTCGTCCACAAAGAAGGTCTCAAAGCCGTTCGAGAGGAATATGAGCGGGCGATAGCCATATTCCTTTTGCAAACAGTCGGCATATAAGCGCGCTTGCTGCAAGCCTTTCTCGGCCGATTTGCTGGTACGTTTGGCTTCCAAGATAGCGAGCGGCTTACCATCTTTACCGAGGAGCAGATAGTCGATATATCCTGTGCCGGTATTGTTGCCCGGATCTACGGGCATGCCGTGCACCTCGCGCTCTTCAATAACATCCTCACCGATAGTCCAGCCTGCAAGGGCCAAATCCCAATCAATATAGTGCTTGCGCGTCTCAAATTCAGAAATCTCTTCAGGATCAAAGCTGCGCGAGACCTCGTTCGCCGCACGCGCAGCCGCAAGCTGCTCGGTCATAGCAGCCAGCTGCGCCTCCAACGCTTTGATCTCATCTTCCTGTTTAACAACGAGTGCCCCCTGCGCCTTGATAGCAGCTACCTGCTGCTTGGTGAGTGGCACACCCTTTGCCGGGATCTTGTGCTCGTCAAACACTCGCTCAACGTAATTGGGACCATAGCAATAGTCAATCCAATCAACAAAATTAAATAAGCTACGCAACGAAAGAATGGCATCAGCAGGTGTAACCTTCATCTCAGTATGAACAGATAGATTACCGAGCTTATTGATACCAATCAGCGGACGCCACACTCTCCCATCAAGACATTGCTTAAAAGAATACTCGTGAAGAAGAGAAGCTAAATTGTCTTTATAGGGCATCTTGATTGAGGAATCAGCCGCATAAACCCATTTCACCGCAAGTTCAAGCGCCTTGCGGCACCCCACGGCACACATGGCAGGCGAAGTAGCAAACACTTTTTCTGCTTCTATGCACGCATCAGCAAAAAGCTCATAGTAACTACCTTGTTCTTTCAAGAAGTCAAAGTTCATGATGTGTCGCCTTCCTCCAAAGAGTTACTACCCTGTGCCTGCTTCAATGGTTGGTCTCACGGCTTACCTGACGAAAACCTCAAGTCGAAAACTATTAAGTATTCGTCAATCTATCATAAATCATCTGCGGTTTTTTAAGCTATAGACATAAGAGCATCGGCAAGGATTCCACGAGCATATGCACCAGTCGATTTGCCCTCTATTTTTGCTTCCTTCTCAAGTGCCCGCTTCATAGCGGCGGGAACTTTGAGGGACAATGTCACCGTTTCAGGTGCTGCCTTTGGAAGCTTACCTTCAACAATCTCGCCAACATTAACCCAACCGCTTGGCCACTCATCACGCTCAAGCGCACTTTCCCAGTTGGCAATCATTTCATCGGTTACCAGCTTGCCGTTCTCGGCAACAATTCCATCCATGTCTACCTCCATCCCAACTCACGTTTAAATTTTTTTACCGATTGATTGATGATTTTAAACCAAAAGCCAACTGTTTTAGCACGGCGTCGCTTTAAGCAACAATCAATTAAAGCGCCCATCTCGTACCCTATATCTACATTTATGTTCCAAAAAATGTAATAAAATACATTTTTATGTTCTTAAAAGTGTTATCTATTTACACTTTTCGGAAGATAAATTAAGCGGGTTTAGCCTTTTCTATTGG
>CAVJWZ010000011.1:0-10800 GCA_963653545.1 uncultured Eubacteriales bacterium
ATGAGCCACGCAGTGAAACAATAATACAGAAAAAATAAGACAAAATCAGCCCGAGGGTTACGTAAAATATGTAGACTACTGCTTACGCCTCATTGTTGCGTTTAAGTGTGCAGAATATTCGGTGGGGTGCGCGCAAGCATGCCCGAAATCAACCAAAAGTCGGTGTTGGAGGAGTTGGTTTGCTCCTAATTCTGTCAATTGCACGATTAAACGCAACAAAAATGGACTCAAAAATGCTGGTCAGTACTTTTGTTGCATTTAGGTATTCAGTGTTGCGTTAAATTTTGCAACCAACCTTAAATTTTGCAACCAACCCCTCATATATTCAAGCGTTGACACGCCACGCATTTTATATATACTTCTCTATGGTGAATCTGGCGAGGCCTACAATGCTGCAAACTCAAACACATACTGCAGTATCTTACAGATGGCGAACATAGTTAAAAACACTTTCGGTAACGAATCATCAAAGATTCGATTTAAAAAAGACCTCGAACGTAGCGCCACCTTCAGAAGATCAACCGAACTCAATATGGCTGTTCAGAGTTAGAGTCATTAGGATGGAACCCCTTAGATTCCCTTGAAGATATATACAATGCCATGCTGAATTCATGGAAGGATTGACCTTTGATGTTACCTCGTGTCTACGTGATGATGGCTAGCTACAACGGTGAAGCTTATATAGCTCAACAAATAGAAAGCATTTTAGCCCAGAAAGAAGTTGAGGTTTTTCTTGTTGTATCAGACGACGGCTCAAAAGATTCAACTCCTCAAATATGCGTGAATTATGCTCGTCGTTTTAAAAATTTTTCTTTTCGCACGAATAACACTAATAAAGGTGCTTCCAAAAATTTTATGGATATGCTATATAATGCGGATTTATCTCACTATGATTATTTTGCTTTTGCAGATCAAGATGACGTTTGGCTGCCGAAAAAACTCCATTATGCAGTGGAAAAACTATCCGACCATCAAGAAACTCCAACGTTATACTATTCTGACGTGTGTAATGTTGACGAAAATTTAAAAAATGGACGAAATGAGTACTTTCCTTTTAAGCCATACGCGCAAAGCTTGGAAACTTTGTTGATTGTCAATTGGGCGTGCGGCTGTACTATGGTGCTTAATAAAAAATTAACTGTTTTATTAAGCAAAATCAGACCAGAATACTTTCCTCGATTTCACGACACATGGGTTCATCTTGTTGCAATGACTTGCGGTAGCGTTATCGAAGATCTCGATAACGCCTATATCCTTAGAAGAATTACAGGTGAAAACCAAGTTGGCGAAAGTGATTTTGGAATAGTTGATAGAAAACGTTTAAAAGAAATCAGATCTTGTCTTTTAAAGCCCGCAAATGCAAAAGATCGGTGGGCAACAAACCAGGCTATGCTTTTAGAAAAACACTGCTCTCAGTACATGGACGAAAAATCAAGAAAAACTATTAAGCTATTCGCGTCTATGCCTAATTCCGTTTTGGCAAGATTTATGTGCGCTTTTAACCCTGCATATCATCACCCTTTCTTATTAGAAAACATTTCAGCGCATATCCGCATGTTGATCAACTATTGCTAACCAACAACTGACGCAAATGATTTATTTACTTTGCGATCTTCTTACAAAATCGTACAAAGCAAAAGGAAGATACTTAGCAACAATAGCAAACCGCCTAAATCCTCCTAGATCTGACACTTTTGCTTTGCTTACATAATAATTTAGCCCTGAAGTTTTAAGGCGGTTGTACAATCTCTGAAATATCCCATAACGACTATCGTTCGGAAAAATATAGAGATTGTGAATTTTTATTAAATCCTCCATAAAGGTTTCACTATATATTCCAGCGCTAGACACACCTGAAAGCCTATAATCAACCATCACCTCATCAATAAAACCAAACTTAACACCATGAAGAGCAAGCATGAGCCAATATGGATAATCTTCGATTAGTCGTATTTCTTCTGGAAATTTCCCAAACTTCTCGAATATGTCAGCATCAATAAATTCACCTACGCCAGGTAGACAGTTGGCAGCAAAAAGCCTATTAAGCATTTCTTTTTGAGTATAAGAACGCAACAAATCATAATCCGACTCACAAGATGGGAGATTATATACATAGCTCCCATTAGAACTAACTCCTCGTATCTTCCCAAAAACAACCTTAAATTCATTCGCTTGCATATACTCGACAAAATGCAGGAGAGAATCCTTGTGAGTAAATACATCTTCTGACGCAAGCGTTTTCACATATGCGCCAGAGCTTAAATCAAGAGCTCTGTTCAGATTTTTTACTGTTCCAACATTAACTGGATTAGAATTAAAAATAATAGAGGTAATATTACCTCTATTATTTTCTTCAACACACTTTTTTAGTTTTGGAAGTTCTGCAGAAAAACCCAAAGAGCCATCATCGGAAACTATTAATTCAATATTCCCATACGATTGCAAACATACACTTTTTATGGTCTCATAGAGCCCATAAACATTCTCATACGAAACCACCAAAACACTTATTAACGGAGCTTTCATTTTCCTCCTATAATATGATCGCTACCTCTACTACGCAACAAGCGACGAATGCGGCATCGGATCAATATTTTTTTAACTACAGGAACTATAACCAATGCAACTAGCCTAACCCTACCAAAAAGGCGAATAAAAAAGTTACTATTGGTAAGCAAGTTCCATTCCTTGGTAAAATCATCATTCTCCATGAAGCATGAATCATCAACGAAGCTTTGTTGGTCCAGTAAGCGTCTACGAGTAAAAGTTGCAAAACACAATAATTCAAAGCTATGTCTAATTTTTGAGATACTTTTACGTTCTGGATATTGCGTAATTTCTTGATAATAGTCTTGCAGAGAAGCAAAAACTCTTTCTAGTAAAGACATTGAACTCCAAGTACTACTTTTTTGTTGTACATAAGAAAACATTATCGACGAAGAATACAGTATATCCCGATTGTCAACTAGCGAAAAAACAATCGAGTTGTCATCAAAATTATTATGGTTTACTCTCGTCAGAATACTTTTAGAAGGAGCTCGAAGCATAAAGGAGCTAACCGGAAGATAGCAACTAGACCAATAAAGATTAAATGGAATTCGAGTACAATAATCACCCTCGGGGAACGCAGTCGATATGCGTTCCCTGTGCTCTGTAACATACTCAAAATTGTGAGCGCAGGCACTTAACGACAAATCTTTTTCTAAAGAATCGAACTGAAACTGAAACTTATCTTTTTGCGAAAAATAGTCATCTCCATCAAGGAATATTAAATAATCACCTTTTGATTTTTTAACAAGTCGTAGGCGACTGCGAGAAACACGAGCAATTGAACTAGTTACCCCATCATCTCTCGACCAGCGAAAAGCTTTAATTATTAAAGGATAAGCCTCCACCCACTGAAGCACAGCTTCCCATGTACCATCAGAAGACCCATCATCTCCGATCAAAATCTCTAACGAAAAATTAACCCTTTGCTCAAGAACACTTTTAATAGCACGCGCAACCATAACTTTTTGGTTGTAAAAAGTTATCAGAACGCTAACCTTCGTCTGATCACAAGACATAAGCTCTCCCATGCCCAGCCGGAGCATCAACTCGAGGAGTCATATACGTCTTTCCATAACATTCGGTTAAAAAATAGCTCAAATCGTTAGGAGATGAATACCTTTTTCCTTCAAGAACAGTATATCCCGTTGGTATTATAGCTAAAGCATTGTGGCGCTTATAGGTCCAGCTATCAAATAGGATTTCTCCATCCGATTGATCTCCCCACAATTCATCCATTGCAGAAATATAATCATTTGCCGTATTAGAATTGAGCCTCTTCATTGCTTTATAAATCGATAAAACTATACGGAACACCAATGGAATAGAAGAAGAATCTACGAGTCTAAAATCTCGATAACACAAGCCTTGCAAAAGCTTTTGTTGCAATATTTTAACCTCTCTTTTAAACGGATTTTTCGGAAGAAAATCAACTGGAAAAATATCAATGCCCACCTTCAGACAATCAAGACTCTTTAGCCCTTGCTCCTTAGTGTTTTCGATAAAAACCGTCTCCCGATCGCAAAACTTAGCAAAAGGATAGTAATAACTAGACTCCCTCTCAGAGGTGAGCAATTGATATTTCTCTGTATCAGGGAAGATATCAATAAGCCTTCGATAATCTATTCTTGGCATAAACAGATCGATATCGTCGTCCCAAGGAATAAGTTTTCCATTCCTCACAGATCCAAGCAGCGCACCACCAATCAGAATGTAAGTGAGATGATGCTCACCGCAAAAAGCAGCAACATAATCAAGTAGGGCCAACTGACGTTTCTGGATCTCACTGATAGAAATTTCTCTCATACTGCTTCTTTCTTTCAAACACAACCAATGATTGACCCTCAGAACTCAAAAAAATTTTACATAGGATCGATGAAGATCATGCATGCTGCCAAAGCTTTCTTTGCTTTCAGTTAAACCCCAATTTATAACAGCGCCATGGTTTTCAGTCGAAATGCCCCAAGACAAATAGTCATACTTAACTGCCTTGAAATACTCGATAACGGAGTAATATAAAAAGGTCATAGGGCTTAACCTTCTACACTCATCACTAGCACAAAGATACTGAGTATGAGCTACGTTCATATTTTTAAATAAAAAAATCCATCCCGCGGCCAATAAAACATCCTGATCAAAAACACCTAAAATCTCTGTTTCGCCCGGAATTCGATTGTTATATAGATCCCATAGTTCATCTTTACTATGGACTGGCTTCGTATTAAACTTTTTGAGGTTATCCGTTAGAAGACCATGAAGTGCATCAATATGACTGCGCGAATCCAAACGTCGACAAACGAGTCCATGTTTCAAGCAATTGTTTACGTTTGTTCTCTTCCCTTGTGAAAAGTTAGAAAGTATTACCTCTTTATAGCAAGAATAGTCAATATATGTTGTTAACTCCGTGCTCTCTCGATAGCCATTAAACAACAAAAGATATTCCATTAAAGATGCGCCTTGCTTCCACATAAAGCCTGGAGGAAATCGCATATCTATTCCATCAAAAGCTGCATCTTTAAGATATTGCTCAAGTTCGTCAATGATAGCTTGGATGTGTTTTGCCGAACACATTTTCTTATCAAAAACAATGCCTCCATACGTACTGCCCGGATGAGAAACAAATATTTTCTTTCCCTCAGCTTCACGTAAAGCACCTGGGATAAGCGCATGAAGATTATTTTTCTTGTCATAATACAATAAGGAGCAATCTTTAAATCGATTTTTAGGATGATAAGAAAGAAATCTCCTGCTCTGCAAAAAGTTTCCGTTGATAGACTCTTGAGCAATAAAAGAATCCCACTCATTTTGTAATCCATCTTCAAATAACCTAATAGCCACGTAACACCCACTAACAAAAAGCATTAATCGTCTCAATGATATAATCTTGCTGCTCGTCTGTGAGACCATAATACATAGGTAAGCTTAATTCAGAAGCGCTTATTTTTTCAGCAATAGGCAAACTACCTTGCGGAATATTTAAAGCTGCATACGCACCTTGAAGATGCAAAGGAACAGGATAATGTCTATTAACCCCAATTCCTCTTTCAGTAAGATAAGTTGCTAATTCATCGCGCCGCTCGCATCGCACAGCAAAAATATGCCATACATGCTCCATTCCTATAAACGACTTAGGAAGCACAATCTCAGCATTGGAAATGCCATCAATATACCGCATAGCGAGACGGCGTCGTTCAGTATTCACTTTATCCAAACTGGGAAGCTTCGCAGACAAAAAAGCAGCTTGTAATTCATCAAGACGAGAATTAACGCCTTGATAGATATGGTGATATTTATACTTGGATCCATAATTTCTTAAAGCACGAATCTTATCCGCCAACTCTTTATCATTAGTGACAACTGCGCCAGCATCACCAAGAGCACCTAGATTTTTCCCCGGATAAAAGCTAAACCCCGCAGCATCACCAAAGCCTCCAATTTTTTTCCTCTTATACAAAGCACCATGAGCCTGCGCGCAATCTTCAACAACAAACAGATCGTAAGTTTTTGAAATAGCTATTATCTCATCCATTTTGGCTGGCAAACCATATAAATGAACAGGCATAATAGCCTTTGTCTTATTCGTAATCGAAGATTCAATTAACGCTGGATTGATATTATATGTTTCTAATTCAGGCTCAACAAAAACAGGAGTTGCTCCAGTGTAGCTAACGGCAAGTGCAGTAGCTATATATGTATTAGACGGAACAATAACCTCATCACCAAGCCCTACACCCAATGCTCTCAATGAGAGATAAAGTGAATCCAGCCCATTCCCGCAACCTATACAATATTTCACATCACAAAAATCAGCAAACGCTCTCTCGAATTCACTACACTCATTACCAAGAATATAATTGCTATTATCAAAAACTCGAGAAAATGCGCCTCTAAGTTCGCTCTCTAACTCCGCCTCTAACGGCTGAAGACTGACAAAAGGTATCTCCATAATCTATTCACCTTTACTGATATACGATAAAAACTCATTGTAATTGCGAATATAATCCTTTTCGTTATAAAGATTTGACGCTAAAACAAGCAAAACAGCATCTGGAGAGAAATCATACATTTCTCTCCAGATGCTGTTAGGTATATAAAGCCCCTCATTGGGCTTATCTAAGATTATATTTTTCTTACTTTTACCATCATCAAGAAGAATCTTACATGAGCCATGAACACAAACAAGAATCTGCTCAAGATCTTTATGTGCATGAAACCCTCGACGAACGCCATCGCTTGTTTTGTAAATATAGTAAACTCTTTCAATTTTGAAAGGAATGTCTTTTAATTGCTCAATTGCAACTAGCTGACCACGATCATCACCGTGAATATCAAATTCATATTTAGTAATCTGCATAAAACTATCTACTTCACACTTAATCATAATCTGTTACACAGGCATAATAACCGACAACGATCGCACATTCACCCTTGTCGATTTTATCAAAAACAACATCCCAAACGTGACCGTACTAGATTCATCAAGTACAAACCAGACCTAATTAAAATTCAAGTTCACAAACAGAGCATGTTTAAACAGATCGTTCGTTTGCCATAGCTGTTATTTTTCCGCAACCACAAGACCTGTTGACCATATCACTACAGTTTGGACGCGAAAAGTGAACCTGAATATAATTAAATTCAACACTGCAATAATAATAGCTTCACTCTCTTATTTTGACTCATACGCCCTCCACTAAGAATCATATCGATAGTTAATTCAGTCTACCAAGAAAGAATCTTGACCTCCGTTTGCCTCAATTAATGTTTATAAAACGTATTACTCGTTGAACCTGGAGCAGATCCACCTTTTGCAACAAGCTGTATTTGAATTGCTTCAAGTCTGTATGAATAACCCTGAGTTCCTGCGCTCTCTCCATTTTTTGCCCATCCAAGCCATCCAAACTCCTGCGCATGAACACGATAATAAATATCGTATTTATTAGCTAGCTCACCTGTCAGTTTTATTTGAATTGCTTCAAGGCGAAGAGATCTACCAGTAGTACCGGACAGCGCCCCATTAGACTTCCATCCGCTCTCCCAACCAATATTTTGTATGTGGGTTTTATACTGAATAGAGCCTGAATATTTAGAGGTAACTGGCGACCCTAGTTCAATTTTTATTCCTTCAAGCCTTTTTGATTGCCCAGTAGTACCTGAGGTGGAGCCGTTATAAATATCACCTTGCCAACCCACATCTTGTATATGAGCGTTGTACTTTATTTGAGCCTTCTTGAATGTATTACTCGTTGAACCTGGAGCAGATCCACCTTTTGCAACAAGCTGTATTTGGATTGCTTCAAGCCTGTATGAATATCCTTCAGTTCCAGCACTTGCGCCATTTTTGGCCCATCCGAGCCATCCGAAATTCTGAGCATGGACACGATAGTAAATATCGTATTTATTAGCTAGCTCACCTGTCAGTTTTATCTGAATTGCTTCAAGACGAAGAGATCTACCAGTAGTACCTGATAACGCCCCATTAGACTTCCATCCGCTCTCCCAACCAATATTTTGTATGTGGGTTTTATACTGAATAGAGCCTGAATATTTAGAGGTAACTGGCGACCCTAGTTCAATTTTTATACCTTCAAGCCTTTTTGATTGCCCGGTAGTACCTGAGGTGGAGCCGTTATAAATATCACCTTGCCAACCCACATTTTGTATATGAGTGTTGTACTTTATTTGAGCCTTCTTAAACGTATTACTCGTTGAACCTGGAGCAGATCCGCCTTTTGCAACGAGCTGTATCTGAATTGCTTCAAGTCTATAGGCATACCCTTCAGTTCCAGCACTTGCGCCATTTTTAGCCCATCCGAGCCATCCGAAATTCTGAGCATGGACACGATAGTAAATATCGTATTTATTAGCTAGCTCACCTGTCAGTTTTATCTGAATTGCTTCAAGACGAAGAGATCTACCAGTAGTACCTGATAACGCCCCATTAGACTTCCATCCGCTCTCCCAACCAATATTTTGTATGTGGGTTTTATACTGAATAGAGCCTGAATATTTAGAGGTAACTGGCGACCCTAGTTCAATTTTTATTCCTTCAAGCCTTTTTGATTGCCCAGTAGTACCTGAGGTGGAGCCATCACCCCTATATTGCATCCAGCCTATATCCTGAACATGGGTTGAATACTTAACTTTCGCACTAGATACATCCTCGCCAAAATTTGTATAGCAATAATTCATATCAACATTGCCGCTGATGCCCGATACCCTACCCGAAGAAGAATACTGCCACAGGCTGTAATCGCCGTCATACCAGCACGAGCTATTGTATTGAGCAACCCAACGATCGTAATTATCTAATTGAGATGCATACAGATAATTGTTCCACCAGTTGAGATTTGCGTACACTCCTGCCGTATAACCAGCATTGTTAATTTGATTGCAGAATGATTTTGCAAATTGAGTTAGCGTGCTTCTTCCCAAATACAGCGTTGAGCTATCTTCCATATCAATATAAACGGGATATGAAGGCTTATGCCCGCTCAACAAGCGCTTGACATGGGCTACTTCTGAATTAATTTGACCGTAAGATTGTGCATACGAATAAATATATACACCATACGGAATACCTAAGCGCTCGCATTCAGACACGTTGCGAGCCCACTGAGCATCGTCTTGAAAGGTGTAATTATCTCCGTATCCTACACGAAGAATAGCAAAATCAACTTGCCCACTATTTTTTACGGCATTCCAATTAATCCAACCCTGATGCTCACTAACATCAATGCCTTTAGCTACTACTGTTTTACCTGAAGAAAACAAGCTTTTGCCATTTTTGCCACCTAGGTTGCCATAGTTATCCGAAATACTTAGCTGACCGTTTTTATAACGCCAACTATTCATGTTGTTTTGGCTTTGAGATTGGTTTTGATTTTGAGCTTTACTCTGGTCTGTGCTTTTGCTTTGATCTGTATTCTGGCTGCTGCTACTTTTATCTTTGTCTTGACCTTGACTTTGGCTTTGCTCACCAGACTGAGAAGCCGTGCCCTTATCGGATTCTTCCGCTGTGTCACGCTTAATGCTGAAGGCAAATGTATCGCTATCACTGTCGTAAGAGCATTCTAAATTTACATCGCCATTGTTACTATTCCATCTCGTCTGGCTAAGCGAATAGGCAACAACGCCATTAAGAATACCTTTTACGCTCTGTGAGCAAGACTCTTCTAAAGGATAAACATCGTAATCAACGTCAATATTAAACTCAGTTTTGCCCTTATTGATCTGCTCTAAAATGCTCTTCTCATAGCCAGCAGCCCATTCTGCAGCCTCACCGTTACGAACGTAGTAGTTATTTTCAAGCGAGGTTGATCTCGTTGCATAATTATCTGCTTTATAGGTAGTTTTATGACCAGGATGCGCCAAAGCCATAAGCTCATCGGTTAAACCAAAATAGAGATGAATTTGATCAAAGTCGTAATACGCATCAGGATCGGCATCATTAAAAGCATCAACCTGATACCACTTGCCATCGATTTTTACCGCATTCCAGACGCTATTATCTGCAGTATTAGTGATTGTAGTGTTATCAATTCCTGCCGCAGTTAACAACTTACTATATGCTGCCGCATATGCCTGAGAGGTACCGACTCCATCTACCAACGCACTCTCTACACTATTTGCCTCAGCTGAATCAGTATGCTCAACCTGTCCAATAAGCCAATCATGCAAATACCACGCTTTTTGATATTCAGAGCCATCGGTGTCCTCATCGCAATAAGTAAGCACCTCGGCGACTATTTGCTCAACTGAAACAGCTTCCGCATCATCAATAGAAGCTTCATTGGTTGCAAGCGAATTTGCTGGGGCCCACACAATAGCAAACACCATTGCTATCGCTGACAATAAAATAGGAATGCTTCTTTTCATAGAATCTCTTTCTTATAGAGTTTGCTCAGGTCACCGTGAATATACACTGTTAAATTTACAGGGAAACGAAATACTAAACAAGTTTTTTTCATTGAACCCCTAGTAATTTGACCCTGAGCGGCCGCGTGCTGCTTTTCCCAGCAGAAACCGCCCAAGCAGCATATTCCTAACAGCTCAATGTTACCTTTCATCACGCATATGCGGGAGTAAACGTGCCAGTGGCACGTTTAGTTTCTATCTATGCGGCCGAGCGACCGCGTGCTGCTTTTCCCGGCATAAACCGCCCAAACAGCATATTCCTAGCAGCTTAATGCTATCTTTCATCACGCATATGCGGGAGTAAACGTGCCAGTGGCACGTTTAGTTTCTATCTAT
>CAVJWZ010000011.1:10842-32628 GCA_963653545.1 uncultured Eubacteriales bacterium
TCAAGCAGCATATTCCTAACAACTTAGTGCTACCTCTCATCACGCATATGCGGGAAAAGCAGCACATCCCTAATCGTAGCTGAATCGGTTAACAACATAACAAGGCGATCGATACCAATTCCTACACCACCTGCAGGAGGCATGCCGTATTCAAGGGCGCGAATATAATCTTCGTCATACCCCATAGCTTCATCATCACCCATATCCTTCGCTTCAACCTGAGCACGAAAACGCTCCGCCTGATCAACCGGATCATTAAGCTCGCTAAACGCATTGGCATATTCATGCCCGCAAATAAATAGTTCGAATCGATCGGTAAGCAAGGGATTTTCAGACTTTTTCTTAGCAAGCGGAGAAACTTCTAGCGGATGATCGGTCACAAATGTTGGCTGAATAAGCTTATCTTCTGCTACCGCCTCAAAAATTTCGGCAATAAGCTTGCCCTTACCCCAAGCATCATCGGCATGCCCTCCGTGCTTTTCAAGAATAGCCACTAATTCTTCGCGTGTTTTATCAAAGCTGACCTCTTCACCTGCATATTCATTGGCAAGTTCAAGCATAGTCGCAACGCGCCATTTGCCCCCAAGGTTAATTTGATTGCCTTGATATTTAATATCGAGCGTACCGCACGCTGCCATAGCAGCCGCCTGAACAAAACCCTGCGTGAGCTTCATCATGCCACGAAGATCAGTGAACGCCTGATAGGCCTCCATCGTGGTAAATTCAGGGTTGTGGTATGGATCCATGCCCTCGTTGCGAAATTGCCTACCAATTTCAAACACACGCTCAAAACCGCCAACCAACAAACGCTTTAACGGCAGCTCGGTCGCGATGCGTAAATAATAATCGCGATCAAGTGCGTTAAAATGCGTCACGAATGGCTTTGCATTAGCGCCACCCAAAATGGGATGCAAGAAGGGAGTTTCAACCTCATAGAATTGCTGATCCTCCATGTAGCGGCGAACAGCTGAAATAATTTTAAAACGCTTTTCAAACGTATCGCGCACTTCTTCATTCATAACGAGATCGACATAGCGCTGACGATAGCGCGTTTCTTTATCGGCAAGACCGTGAAATTTTTCAGGCAAAGGACGCAATGATTTACTCAAAATCTCAAACGAATCAACCGCAACGGAAAGCTGGCCACGACGCGTGCGCATCATTAAGCCTGAAACGCCAATCCAATCCCCTACATCAAGATCTTTCATCTGGGCAAATGCGTCCTCGCCCAAAGCGTTAATGCGACAAAAAAGCTGAACGGAAGCCGTGCTGTCTTTAAGCTCCATGAAAATAATTTTTCCTTGATCGCGCTTTGCCATGATGCGACCAGCAACTTGAACTCGATCTTCGGTGCTCTCTCCGTTACCAAGCTGAGCATATGCCTCATTCAATTCAGCCACATGATGCGAATACTCAAAAGCATGACCATAGGGATTTTTGCCCTCAGCAATAAGCGCTTCGCGTTTTGCACAGCGAACCGCTATAGGATCGTCTTCAAGTTCTTCCCCTAAATTTGGCGTTAGATGCTCGTTGCTCTTCTGAATATTTTCGGGCATTGCTTCCCTTTCGTTATAGGTTTGATAGACAGCCTTACAGCAAGTGCAAAATTATGGCTTGTTTTTATACAGATAAGGACTGGGCTGTTCCTTATTACAAGATAAGCCCGCCACAAGGCAGGCTTATCATAAAATTTTACCCTAGGTCGTTTTGTTGACTAGTGTTCAATCTTGAGAATCTTCATAACTATTGCTCTGCCCGTTGGCCCCTCGGTTTCAACGGTTTCGTCTTTTTTATGTCCAAGAAGAGCAGCGCCAACAGGAGATTCATTTGAAATCTTACCTTCTGCAGAATTGCTCTCAGCCGCACCTACAATAGTGAATACGCGCTCTTTGCCGCCCATTTCAACCGTAACACGGCTGCCAATGTTTACTTTTGATGAACGCTTTGGAGTGGCAACAACCGTTGCTTCACCCAAAATGCGCGTAATCTCAGCAATGCGCGCCTCCATCATGCCTTGCTCATTTTTGGCGTCATCGTATTCTGAGTTCTCCGAGATATCGCCAAATTCACGGGCAACGCGAATTCTTTCGCCAATTTCTGCGCGTTTTTCAGTTTCAAGATAATGAAGCTCTTCTTCAAGCTTTTCTTTTCCCTCTTGGGTAAGAATATAATTGTTGTCCATAGTTTTTAATTTCCTCTGAAGCCTTTACAAAAAGTTGGGGCTTACTATTAGCTTGCTGTTACTCGTCTTTTGAATCTCTATCCTTAGGCTTGTGTCCTGGCTCAGGCTTATCAATAACCTCAATAACTTCAGCCTCTTCGGATACTTCTTCTTGCTTATTCTCAGCCGTCTGCTTCGTACTGCCGTTTTCTTCTTTTTCGTCAATATTTTTCTTGCCGCCTAAGCCTTCGCGAAGATTTTTGACGGCCTTTCCGATAGCAGAGCCCAATTTTGGAAGATTTTTGGGACCAAAAACAAAGAGAACAAGAAAAACAAAAGCGAGAATAATAATAATCTCGGTAATTCCTAATGGTCCAATTTTCATTATTACACCTCCAGCTACTCCGAGCTGCTCAGCAACCAACGCACAGCCCGAACATTTTTTTGTAGAGCGTACATACTACTCTAACAAAAAGGAGACGGCGACCAAACGTCGTACCCCTCAATGGCTTTCATGGTCGGGATGACAGGATTCGAACCTGCGACCTCTGCGTCCCGAACGCAGCGCTCTACCAAGCTGAGCCACATCCCGCTCTGGCGCTTTGCTTACCTTGCATACGGTATATGTTTTACTACTAACACGCCTTTTTGCGGGTGCTATGTTAGCACAAAACCATAAAAAGAAAAGCGGCTCAAGCGAGCCGCTTTGGTAAAACTAACACTAACTAATAACGTACAAAAATCATGCCACTCTGAACAGGACCAACGATTACGCCAACGCCCTCAGTTGCTGCATGAATCATTTGTCCACCGCCAATATAAATTCCGCAGTGTCCCGAATTTACACAAACATCGCCAGGCTGCGGATTGCTTACCTGAGGCCATCCCATAAAAGTATAGGTAGTTCCCAAACGCTGGTACTGACCCGTAAGGCAATAGCTTACAAAACCAGAGCAGTCAAACGCACCGGGCGAGCAAGCGCCCCACACGTAGGAAGCGCCAAGCTGAGAATATGCGCGACCAACTACGGTACCGTCATCGGCGGAAATATTGTCACCGCTACTATCGCTGCTGTTGTTGCTGCTACCGCCATCATCACCATTGTCATTATCAGCATAGCTGTCGCCACCGCCAAAGTAACCGTTAGAGTTATTGGTTTCAGCCGCAACTCTTGCAGCTTCTGCCGCGGCAGCCTCTTCTTGCTCTTTAAGCGCTTTGGCTTCTTCGCTCAAATTTTCATATGTTTCTTTAGCTTGGGCAGAAAGTGCTTGGGCGTTTTCTTGAATTTCACGAGCTTTATTTGCTTCTTCAGCTGCTACCCTTTCTTGCTCAACATATTCAGCCTTGGCAGACTCAATTTTTTCACGAGAATCCTTGGTTTCTTGAACCAAACGAGCATCATTTTGGTTGATGGTGTCGAGCATGAACATATTGTTTGCAAACTCATCAAAAGTGGTCGCACCTAAAATAATATCCAAAAATGACGCCATACCACCACGATACATATCACGGGCACGATCACCAAGCTGCCCTTGCAACCCTTTAATTTTCTGAGATTCTTCTTCAATTTGAGATTGTGCTTGCGCAATCTTATTTTGCGCCTCTTCTTGCTTCATTAAAGCTTCAGTGTAGTTGTTAGAGGCCTCATCAAGCTGATTTTGCATCTGCTTGTACTTATCAAGCGCTGCCTGCGCTTCTGACTCTTTTGAAGCCGAAGTTGGTGTTGCATATGCCGCAGCAACAGGAACCATAAGCCCCAAAGCAAGTACCACTGCCACAAAAGAACTAGCTAATTTACGTTTGTTCAATGTATTAAAATGCTCTGCCATCGTTGGGGACCTCCTTACCGAGTGAGCATATTGTTCATTTACAAATGATAGTTCTCGTTATGGTAGCAGAATGCAATAGTGAGCCGCAATTTTGTGTGAAGGCAATCTTCATAAGACCTTATCAAAATATTAAAAGCAACCGATTTTGGTCTTTTGGCGCTACACTAACATTTCCGCCAACGTTTTTTGTGCTTCTAACATCAAAGGGAGCCCGTGCCTATGCCAGCTCAGACTCCCTTTGTTTTATACCTAAATTTAGGCTGCACTTGTTCTTGTTTTTACCCTACTTTTGCTTAAGCAAACCGTATCCACCATTATCGCGGCGATATAAAACGTGAACGTTGTTGGTATCACGGTCGATGTAAGCAAAGAAGTCATGGCCTAAAAGATCAATTTGCACAAGCGCTTCTTCTTCAGTAAGCGGTTGGAATTCCATTTCTTTCACGCGAACAACTTCATCATCTGCGGCCGAAAGCTCTTCCATTAAACCTTCAATATCAAGCTCGGTAGCCTTTTTCTCGGCAACACCCTGTGCAATTTTCTTATCAATAACACGCGTTTTGAATTTACGAAGCTGGCGAAGAACCTTTGCGGCTGCCACATCGATAGCAGCATACATGCTTTCTTCATGCTCCTCGACACGAATAATATGACCACGCGCACGCATGGTAACCTCACAACAAGCGGGCGTTGGATTTGCTGGGTTTTTTTCAACCTGAAGAACCACTTCAGCCGTAAGCGGGTCAATATCCATAACCTTCATGGAATTCCCGATTTTTTCTTCTGCATAGGCACGCAAGGCATCAGTAACGGGTAGCTTGCGCCCCGTGATGGTGATATCCATGACTTACCCTTTCTTTTCTTTGGGGACAGATCTAACGAGCAACGAGAAGATGCACCCCCATAAAAGAAGCGGCCTTTCCCCTCGTTAACCGCGCTAGTAACAGTCTAGCGCAAGTTCTTGAGGAAATTAGAGGAAAATCTATGATATACTTCGGAGCGCTTTAGTACTTTAGTTCGATAAAGTTTCGGCGTTTGCCAAAAGGTTTTGCCGGCGGAAAGAAAGGCACCTATGAAAAAGAAAGTTTTAGCATTAGTAACCATTGCTTGCGTTGCATGCTTGTCATTGGTTCTTGTTGGCTGCTCTAGTAGCAACAAATCATCTGATTCTGACAAATTTATCTTGGGCTACGACAACACCTTCAAGCCTTTTGGCTATCTTGACGATTCAGGCAATCCAACGGGTTTTGACATTGATCTTGCAACTGAGGCATGTCGGCGTTTAGGCTGGGAACTTGAGCTTGACGCCATTGACTGGGATACCAAAGATGCCCAAATCGAATCGGGCAGCATCACTTGCATTTGGAACGGCTTTACGATGGAGGGTCGTGAAGATCAGTACACCTTTACCGCTCCTTATTACTCAAACACTCAGGTGGTAGTTGTTAAAGAAGGCTCTGGCATTGCTACGCTCAACGATTTAGCAGGCAAAAAAGTTTTAGCTCAGACTAATTCTTCTGCTTACAACTTGTTAGCCAACGGCGGCGATAAGGCCGATTTAGCCGCAACGTTTGCAAGCCTTGAAACCATTGGCGAATACAACTCAGCCTTTATGCAACTTGAGAGCGGCGCTGTCGATGCAATTGCCATGGATATGCCCGTTGCTCAAGCTCATGTAGCTGAAAAAGCAGGCTATGTAATTCTTGACGACCATTTAAGCACCGAAAGCTATGCTGTTGGCTTTAAGAAAGGCAACACTGAACAGGCAAAGCAAATCGAAGACACCCTAAAAGCAATGTATGAAGATGGTACCGTTGCAAAAATTGCCGAAAAATATGACTTATCGATGGACAATTGGATTTTGAAGTAAGCAATAAAAAGATGTTCCGCAAGGAACAAGGAATGCTTTACGTGATGATTGGTGTAGCGAATACGGGCGGGCTCTCCTGCCCGTATTCATTGTTATAGGCGGAGTAATTAAGGATGTAGCGCATGGAGTTTTCTACAATGCTTGGCATGTTGGGGCAAGGTTTTCTTGTCACCCTGCAAATTTTCTTTTTCACCCTCGTGGGAGCTTTGCCGCTCGGCGTACTGGTTGCTCTTGGGCGCATGAGCAAAATCAAAGTGGTTTCTGCAATTTTTCGCGTATATATTTCCATTATGCGCGGTACGCCCTTAATGCTGCAGCTAATGTTTATTTATTTTGCGCCGTATTATATTTTTGGCATCAAGCTTTCAACCGAATGGAGTATGGGGGCTTGTTTGGTGGCCTTTATTTTGAATTATGCTGCCTATTTTGCCGAAATTTATCGAAGCGGCATCCAGTCTATTCCAACTGGTCAATACGAAGCAGCTGAGGTTTTAGGATATTCCCGCGCACAAACATTTTTTAAGATCATTTTCCCTCAGGTGTTCAAACGTATTATTCCTGCCCTTGGCAACGAGGTTATCGTGTTAGTAAAAGATACTTCATTGGCGTTTACGCTCGGCATCATGGAGCTATTTACCACTGCTCGCGCTATAGTTTCAGCTCAAGGTGTTCTTACGGCCTTTATTGTTGCGGCAGCCTTTTACTGGGTATTTACCTTCTTTGTTGAGTTTATTATCGCGCGCATTGAAAAACGCTTAAATTATTACCATGACTAGAGGTGCAACTATGACGCAAGATACTGCTACAAAGCCCATGCCCGTAATTAGCATGCAGCACATCAAAAAAAGCTTTAATAGCACCGAGGTTTTAAAAGATATTTCACTTGAAGTCAATAACGGCGAAGTGGTCTCTATTATTGGCCCTTCCGGTTCGGGCAAATCCACCTTGTTGCGTTGCGCTACGTTGCTTGAAACTTTCGAAGGAGGCTCTCTTAGCTATGGTAGCCTTTCTGTGGCAAGCAACAATGCAGAAGGTCGTGCAATATATGCAGGGAAAGAAGTAAGCAAATTGGCGCGCCAGCACTTTGGTTTGGTATTTCAAAATTTTAATCTGTTCCCACACTATTCAGTTTTACGTAACGTTATGGATGCGCCCTTGTTAGTACAAAACCGCAACAAGACCGAGGTTGAAAAACAGGCGCGCGAGCTATTGGCACAAATGGGATTAGCCGGCAAAGAAGAGAGCTATCCCTGTGAGCTTTCAGGTGGCCAACAACAACGGGTAGCTATCGCGCGCGCGTTGTGCATGAACCCCGAAGTGCTGTTTTTTGATGAGCCTACTTCTGCACTTGACCCTGAGCTAACGCAAGAGGTGCTTAAAGTTATTCGCTCACTGGCCGAAGAGCATATGACCATGGTAATCGTTACCCACGAAATGGCATTTGCTCGTGATGTATCTGACCGCATCATTTTTATGGATGGGGGCGTTATCGTAGAGCAAGGCTCTGCAAAAGAGGTTATCAACAACCCGCAGCACAATCGCACCAAGGCATTTCTTGCGCGCTATCAGGAAGATTGCGCCGATTAAACCAACCAAAAAGCAAAAAGCAGCTGAGAGATTACCATCACTGATTTGAGGTTTCTCAGCTGCTTTCAATAAGATTATATGAAGACGCGTTATCTGCGTTATCCTACGCCATTTTCAACACTATAGATAAAACTATCAAGTGAATATTCGCCCGAAATACGAACACGATTCAAACAGGTTGGATCGTCCCCTACATGAACCCGATCATTAATAATGGTGAACGCGCACAAAATTCCCGCTTCACGAATTGCCGCATGAGCAGTTTCATTATTATCGCCAAACGGATACGCCATTGCCTCGTTATTCTGAACAATGCCCGCCGCCTTTTGCAAGTCTTCCAAAATCTCTTGTTGCGTCATAGCGTGAATTCTGCCACCGCGCCCAACATTACTTCCGCCCTGATGCATAGCATATGAATGAGACTGAAAGCTCACGTATTCGCTCGCATAATTTTTTACTTTATCAGCTGCATCATCGTCGCTGGCAATAACAAACGATGTTGCAGGAACCTGATATTTTTCCAACAACGGAATACCGTACTTTAAAAAGCCCATTTCGCCATCATCAAAGGTTACAATTACGCTCTTTTTTGGAAGCGAATGCTTTCCTGCTACATAGGCAGAAAGCTCCTGATAAGACGGGTAATAATAATCCTCACTTTGCAGCCATGCCAACTCTTTATCTAAGTCGGTGTCCAAAATGTAATTGCCGTCAACAGTATCGGGTTGATCGTCTGCAGTATAGACATAGTGATACATCAACACTGAAATGCCATCGGTATCCGCATCCATACTATCAACCACATGAACGTTGCGATTTTTAGAAAGCGTTGCGCCACCGTCTTCTACTGAATAGGTAATGGTGTAATCGCCCGCTTTTGAAGTATCAACGCTGCCTTGGGTTTTTACTTGGCTGGTAAGATTTGTTCCCGTTTGCTTGTTTATAACATGGCAGCCCGACTCAATATAATCTTCGCCTTTAAGCACAATGGTATCTGCATCACCATTTAGATTCATTACCAAGCTATCTGAAGAAACATTTTGCGTAGCCTGCGTAGCAGTTTGCTTGGTGTCGCTCACAGAGAGTTCGGAAGTATCAGAGGCCGGCGTATTAGTTTCTGACGAACCAGCAAAAGCGCGAAACGCCAGCACGCCGATAATCACTACAAGCACTGCTATCACAATGCCAATAATCAAGCGAACGTTCACGCCTCGTTTTTGCGGATGATATGTTTTGCGCGCCGCTCGCCCATAGCTATCCCGAGAATACGAAGCAGCACTACCTCGCGTGCCACTACCGCTGCCATTCCAAGCAGCGCCCGAAGCATTATTGTTCAACGAAGCGCGTGAAGCACCAGCACCCCCCGAAGCATTCTGTCGAGGATACTGCCTAGAGGAGTGTGCGGAGCGCTCGCTCTTAAAAGAAGCCTGCGGCTGTTCGGTATTTCTTGAATTTCTGTTATGAGGTTTTGCAGAGCACTGGTTCATGGTTGCCATACATTCCGTTATTTGAGCTTCACACCTAATTCAGCATTAACCAAATCAAATGCGGCATCTATCGCTTTATCCATATCGTAATATTTATAACCGCCCAAACGGCCCGCAAACACGACATTTCCTTCTTGCTTGGCAAGCGCCACATATTTTTCATAGAGTGCGCCGTTATGTTCATCGTTGATAGGATAATAAGGCTCATCACCCTGCTGCCATGTTGCAGGATATTCACGCGTGATAATAGAAACGGGAATTTCATTACCTTGTGCATCTTTACCAAACTCAAAATGCTTATGCTCAATAATGCGGGTAAACGGAATTTCACGCTCGGTGTAATTTACAACGGCGTTACCCTGCCAATTTTCGCACTCAACACGCTCGCTCTCAAAACGTAAACTGCGATACTCAAGAGCACCAAGCTGATAGTTAAAATACGCATCAATAGTGCCGCAATAAATGACCTTATCAGCAATGCCTTCGTGTTCAGCAATAAAATCACGGTACTCGGTGTTAAGCAACACTTCAGTGTTGCCAAACATACGCTCAACCATAGCGGTATAGCCACCCATAGGAATGCCCTGCCAACGATCGTTAAAATAATTGTTGTCATAAATAAAACGCACCGGCAAACGCTTAATAATAGAAGCTGGAAGTTCGGTACAGCTTTTGCCCCACTGCTTTTCGGTATAACCCTTTACCAGCTTTTCGTATACATCACGACCAACCAACGATAAAGCTTGCTCCTCAAGGTTGGAGGGCTCTCCTTCGCCAATCTCTTGTGCTGCTTCAGCCTTTTGACGCTCGATAATTTCTTTTGCCTGGGCAGGTGTTTTAATACCCCACATCTTAGAAAACGTATTCATATTGAAGGGCATATTATAGAGCTCGTCTTTATAAACGGCCACGGGTGAATTAACGTAGTTATTAAACTCAGCAAACTGATTAACGTATTCCCAAACAGGCTTAAGAGAGGTATGAAAAATATGCGCCCCGTATTTGTGCACATTAATGCCTTCAACCTCTTCGGTGTAAATATTGCCAGCAATGTGGTTACGTCGATCAATCACTAAACACGTTTTGCCAACCTTTGCTGCCTCATGAGCAAACACGGCGCTCGTAATGCCCGCACCGACAATAAGATAATCGTAATGATTTTGCATGAATGTCCCTTCTGTCAAGCTTGATTTTCAACAAAAAATTGAATTCTGGTTATTTCTCTACACCTGTAGACCCTCAAATACGACCTTTTATCACAAAAAGATTACAAGATATTCTTGCTCGCCATTATATTTTCATTTCTTTTGATAAAATTATTCCATAGAGTGAGGGAATGTTCTTGAGCTTTTTAAAAGCTGCATCTGAATTCTAAGAATCCAGAACACGCCAAGCCAAAGCATTTTTATTGAAGGCTCGTGCGCCTGTTATGTGCTTTGCGAAACTTTGCAACCATAGTAAAGAACAAAAATTACTAACCCACAACCACTAAGGTTTAAGCTGTGAAAATAATAAAAGGCTTGCATTGTTTATGTGATGGAGAACCTTCCTTTTCATGAGGAGGTTTATATGTCTAAGCATTTTGAAGACCTAGCATTAACACCGTTTGTGAGAAAAGTTACTTTTTTTTCAAGCGGCGGGGCATTTCTCGATGGTTACGTTTTATCGATTATCGGCGTTGCGCTTGTACAGCTTACCTTAGTGCTCAACCTTGATGCCGCCTGGACAGCCATTATCGGAACCGCTGCCTTTGCAGGCATTTTTGCGGGCACTATCCTAGGCGGATATCTAACCGATATCATCGGGCGCAAGCGGATGTTCACCCTCGATGTTATTGCTATTGGCATTTTATCGATTCTTTGTATGTTCATGGATAGCGCAATCCAACTTGTTATTTTGCGCTTTTTGATCGGCTTTTTTGTTGGTGCAGATTACCCTATTGCCACCTCACTTATTGCTGAATACACCCCAAAACATCACCGTGCTAAAACAATGGGCACCGTTGCAGCTGCATGGTATTTAGGCGCAACCGCTGCCGCTGTGGTAGGGTATTTGCTCTACAGTGTTGATTGGGGATGGGCTTGGATGCTTGGCAGCGCCGTAATTCCAAGTGTGATTCTTCTCATTGGTCGTCACGGAATACCCGAATCTCCCATGTGGCTCGCCCGTAAAGGTCGCTTAAGCGAAGCCCAAGAAGTTGTATATACCGTATTTGGCTCCGATGTAATTTTTGACTATGAAGAGCCCAGCGATGTACGCATTTCTACCTTATTTAAAAAGGGGTATTTAGGACGCGTTATTTTTATGGGCGTTTTCATTTTGTGCCAAGTTGTTCCGATGTATGCCATCTATACCTTTGGGCCCAGCATCATGAACCTTTTCGGTCTTAATCAAGGACATGATTCCATCCTCGGAGAAGCTGTCATTAGCCTTATTTTCTTAATAGGTACCATTCCCGCAATGCATTGGCTTAATAAATTTGGTCGCAGAAAAACGGTGCTGGTAAGCCTTGCCTGCATGGGAGCTGGATTGCTTATTTTAGGAATATGGCCCGATGCCCCAGTATGGATTGTTCTTTTTGCCTTTAGTTTGTACGCATTTTTCTCTGGCGCACCAGGCATTTTGCAGTGGCTTTATCCCAACGAACTCTTCCCAACAGAAATTCGCGCAACCGCTGTTGGTGTTGCTATTGGGTTTAGCCGCATTGGCACCATTATTTCGACCTCAATGCTTCCATGGTGTTTGGCAGAGTTTGGTATTGGGCCAACCATGCTTGCAGGAGCAGGTTTGGTTGTGATTGCGCTGATAGCATCTATTGCTTTTGCCCCTGAAACCCTGGGCAAAACTCTCAAAGAAACCAGCGCTTTAACGGAAAAAGAATCTTCTGGTCGTAAACACAGCATACATAAAACTGAAGAACACAATCAGCGTGCCGGGCAAAACAGCATTGCTCCCGGTGCTGTTCCCGGTGCTGTTTCAGAAGGGCTTAAAAACGCTCCTCAAAAACGCTAGCGCCCTATCGACAAAAGGAGCTACATCAGTTTGATGCAGCTCCTTTAAATGCTTGAATATGAATATGTTTGACATGCGGATTTGTAGAACTTAAAACGCGCGGAACCTACGATACCTATCATCTTTGAGTTCATCTGCGCTTAGCGATGACAACTCACGCAGTGAACGAACGATAAATCCTTCAACATTACGCGCGGCAACTTCAGGAGTTTCGTGAGCCGCTTCTCCGGCATCACCTTCCGGTAACACCTCTTCGATAAGACCAAGCTCGCAGGCTTCGGCCGCGCTCATTTTCATAACGGCAGCAGCCTCAGCGGCACGGCTCCTGTCCTTCCACAAAATAGAAGCAAATCCTTCAGGCGACAAAACCGAATACACCGCATGCTCCTGCATGGCAACACGATTGCCAACCGCCAAAGCAAGTGCCCCACCCGAGCCACCTTCGCCCAGAACAATACAAACAACAGGAACTTTTAAGGCAGACATTGCCGCTAAATTTTCTGCAATAGCATTTCCTTGTCCACGCTCTTCAGCCTCCATGCCGCAAAAAGCACCTTGGGTATCTACCAAACACACAATAGGACGACCAAACTTTTCTGCCTGCTTCATCAAACGCATGGTTTTGCGATAGCCTTCAGGCTGCGGGCAACCAAAGTTACGCTTAATGCGTTGCTGCAAATCGGCGCCTTTTTCTTCAGCTAAAATGGTAACTGGCTGCCCCGCAATCCAACCAATACCAGCCAAAATAGCACCATCATCGGCAAAGGCGCGATCGCCATGAAGCTCTAAAAAGCCATCAACCATAGAATCTATGTAATACTGCGCGGTAGGACGATGCACATTGCGTGCAAGCAAAACGCTTTCCCATGCAGGATTTTTGCTTGCATCCTGGTTTTTGATGTCTTTTTCCTTGAGAGGCTTTACCCCTGGAGCGTCTGCAACACCGCGCTTATCAAGGGCACGTTTAATTGAAGCAGATGCATCTTCTTTGGTAAGCCACGGAAAAATCTTGGCTGCCGCATTTAAGCCAGCCTTGCCATTGCGTGCAAAGAATCTTAGCAAACCATCGCCATGATTGGCATGCTCAGCATCTTTGACGACAGAAGGATCAACCGTAAGCGGAGCGTTGAGCTCTTTTTCGAGCGCAGCATATTCATACAAAGCGCCTTCACCAGCTTGCACGCCAGCACCATCAGAGCCAAGGACAGAAACCGTTGCCATATGAAGCGCAATAACCTGCGCAAGATAGGCACGCAGATTCTTACGCTCAACTATCGCATCGATCAAACCGTGCTCAAGCGCAAACTCTGCTGTTTGAAAGCCCTCAGGAAGTGTTTGTTTGATGGTGTCTTGGATAACACGACGGCCCGCAAAGCCAATTAACGCATGCGGCTCAGAAACAATAACATCGCCCAACATGGCAAACGATGCCGTAACGCCACCCGTGGTTGGATCGGTAATAACCGAAATGTAGGGCAATCCAGCCTCGCCATGGCGCTCAACAGCCGCGCTGATTTTTGCCATCTGCATCAGTGAGCACAAGCCCTCCTGCATACGAGCGCCGCCCGATGCAGAAAAAATAACCAGAGGCAAACGCTCTGCAGTAGCGCGCTCTATCGTCCGCGTAATTTTTTCGCCAACAACCATGCCCATTGAGCCCATCATAAAGGTTGCTTCCATAACGCAAAAGGCAACGGGCATTCCTACGATAGAAGCCTTACCGCAACGAACCGCTTCTTCCAAACCGCTTTTTTCGCGCGTTTTTTCAATGAGTGCATCAAAATCAGGAAACGAAAGTGGGTCGGTTTCAGGGATTCCCGTATTCCATTCCTCAAATGAACCCTCATCAAATGTTTCTGCGATACGCTCATCAGACGTAAGACGATATAACCCATGACAGGTGGGGCAAATGCCATGATTGGCAAGCACTTCATGCTTGTCGTGAGTAAGTTTGCACACGGGGCATTTTGACCACTCGACCTGGTAATTTGCTTTTTCGGCGAGCAGCTTTTCATGAGGAAGCACCTGAACCCAAAGTTGAAAGGTTTTGTCGCCCTCAAGCGGAACATACATGGCAAGACCTTCTTGATAGGCAAGAAGAGAAAGCAGCTCGTCTTCCGCAGCAGCCTCATTAACAATTAAAAGAGCCCCTGCACCACACTCATGCACCGCTGACAAAATGGCATAGGTATTTGAAAAAAGCCGCTGATCAAATGTTTTACCAAGCATGGCAACTTGAGCAGCCCCTGAAAAAGAGAAGCCTCGTTTTTTATCTTCTGTACCTGTTACCCATATATCTTCACACTGTATTTGGGCACAAGCACGAACCGCACCTTTCGCTTGGTTGCCAAAACCAACCACCAACAATGACCCCGCAGCACCTTCAGCAATTGAAGAAAGATTATGCGTTACCGTAATGCCCGCTGCAGATTCAAACGCTTCTTTAGTTGCTGCTGCTGCATCTTCGGTTTTTTCTACGCTGTAGCTTGCTTTGTTGTCGATATTGCCGCTATCAACGGTTACATATTTTTTTTGGTCCCCGAACATTTCGGAAAATCTCCTTTATCTCACTTATGTAAGGCTTAAGCAGCTGGCCCCATAATGTATTTTTGCACCGCCTGCGCACAAACTTTATCGCCCTTAAGAGCGCGAACTTCTGCAATACACATACGCGATGATGTTTTTATCATCTCAGCCTCTAAGCGAATGGTATCGCCCGGCTTTACCTGAGCGCGAAATTTAGCCTTATCTATACCAGCCAAATAACCAATACGTCCTGCTTGACCTTCTTCAACAAGCAAGCAACACGAAGCGGCCTGAGCAAGTGCTTCCATAATAATGACCCCCGGCAAAATAGGCTGCCCCGGAAAATGACCCTTAAATAAAGGAAGATCAGGATCAACATCGAGCTCTGCAACAACCGATTTCCCTGGCTCAACTTCAATGATGCGTGTAACCCAAACAAAGGGATCGCGATGCGGAAGTAAATCGGTTACGTTTAGCGTTGAACCATCAATCATTACTGAGCCTTCCCCTTAAACTGCATAAATAAAACCACACCCTCTCTGAAGCGCGCTGCTTTTACTCGACGTAAGGAGCAATGGCAAGCGAGCCATTGTGCCCACCAAATCCAAGCGAATTTGAAAGAGCAACCTTTTGTGGACCAGTTTTGCGAGCCTGATTAGAAACAGAAACCGCACACTCTGGATCAGGGGTTTTAAAGCCAACGGTAGGAGGAACAACCCCCTCCACAACAGAAAGCGCGGTGACAATAGCTTCAAGAGCACCCGCTGCACCAAGCGTATGGCCCGTCGTCCCTTTCAAAGACGTTATAGGGATATTTGCAGCCACTTCATCAGAAAGACCCTCTTCGCGAGCCATATTATAGAGTGCCACTGATTCGGTTTTATCGTTAATTGCCGTAGAAGTGCCATGAGCGTTAATGTGTCCAACATCGGCAAGAGTAAAGCCGCCCTGTGCAAGTGCCTGTTTCATAGCACGAGCAATACCTTCACCCGTCGGCTCAGGAGCCGTAATGTGATAGCCATCGCCCGTAGAGCCATAACCAACTATTTCTGCAATAATATGCGCGCCGCGAGCTTGAGCGTGCTCAAGTGATTCGAGCACTAAAGCACCTGCGCCCTCACCAGCAACAAAGCCTGAACGATCAATATCAAACGGGCAAGACGCATGAGCAACATCGGTTGATTTGGTTACCGCGCCCAAATTGCCAAACCCAGCAAGCACCATAGGAGCCGTACCTTCTTCAGCACCACCAGCAAGCGCTACATCCTGTAGACCATAGTGAATCAAGCGATAAGCCTCACCAACACAATGAGTGCCCGTTGCACATGCAGTAACAATAGTGAAGCACTCACCTTTCAAGCCATAGCGAATAGCAATATTGCCGGCTGCAATATTAGGAATCATCGTTGGGATAAACAAAGGGCTTACCCGCTTGGCGCCTTTCGTATTAAGCACCACAGCTTCACGCTCAAAAATTTCCATACCGCCAATACCGGTACCAAAAATGCAAGCAAACCGGGTAAGGTCTTCCTTCTCAAGGTTCATACCTGCCTGCTTCATTGCTTCATCGGCAGCCAAAATAGAAAACTGCGTGAACTTGGCAAAACGGCGAGATTCCTTCTTGGTAAAACCAGCCTCCATAGCATCGTAGCCCAAAATACGCCCAGCAACCGAAATGCCAAACCGCTCTTTTTCTTCTTCAGGAAGCTCAGAAATGCAGCCTTTGCCTGCTATAAGCTTATCCCAGAGAGTCGACACGCCAAAACCAGCAGGAGAAATTGCCCCCATGCCCGTAATAACTACCCGGTTTAGCTCAACCGTTTTCTTTGTCTCTGTTGCCACGTTTTGCCTTCCTTTTCAGTGAATCTTTATATTCTTTATAACGCCATGCCGCCATCAACGGCAAGTACTTGCCCTGTTACATAGCCGGCTTCGGGGCTTGCAAAAAACGCCACTGCATTTGCAACATCTTCTGGTGTACCAAACTCGCCACATGCAATGCGTTTTTTAATATCCTCGCTCATCTCATCGCCAAGTGAGCTCGTCATATCAGTGCTGATAAAACCAGGCGCCACCGCATTTACGGTAACACCTCGTACAGCAAGCTCTTTTGCCGCGCTTTTTGTCATACCGATAACACCCGCTTTTGAAGCGGCATAGTTTACCTGACCAGCATTACCCGCAATGCCCACTACACTTGAAATATTAACAATGCGACCATAGCGCTGTTTCATCATAATCATTGCTACATGGCGCATGCAATTAAAAGCCCCTTTAAGATTTACTTCGATAACCGCATCAAATGCTTCCTCTTTCATACGGGGAAGTAGACCATCGCGCGTAATGCCAGCGTTGTTCACGCAAACATCAATGCGTCCAAATTCGTTCTTGACGCTTTTGATGAGATCTTTCGCCTCGTCAAATTGAGAAACATCAGCTTGAAATGCTAAAGCTTCTATGCCGTAGCGCTCGGTTAATTCAGCAGCAAGGTTTTGTGCCGCCTGGGCACTATGCTCTCCAGAATGATTAACAGCAACGCTATATCCCTGACTTGCAAATTTTTTTGCAATTGCAGCGCCAATACCGCGGCTCGCGCCCGTGACAAGCGTAACGCGCTGTATAGTTTCACCTGTGTCTTGCATGGTATGTTGCCTCTTTCCAAATCACCGTGCGTTACGGCGTTATGTATCGCACCTTATGACGATTGCCTCAATTGTCTAATTTTCAAACAAAGCATTAAGCTCTTCTAACGTGCTCACCTTATAACGAGTAACTGTTTTATCGATACGCTTCATCATATTAAATAAAACACCACCAAATCCCACTTCAATGAACTCGGTGTTGCCCGCATCAATTAAATACCTCACACCCTGCTCATAACGAACGGAAGAAATAACCTGATTCGCTAAACGATCAGTAGCTTCTGCTGCAACAAAAGGTTTTGCATCGGTATTACAAATAAGCGGAATGGCAGGCTCGTTGAACGAAAGCGTTGTGCAAAAATCTCGCAGTGCGTCACTAGCCGATTGCATAAGGGGGCTATGAAAGGCTCCTGCAGTGGCCAAGCGAGAACAACGTATTTTGCTTTCTTTGCAAATGCCCTGCGCCCGTTCAATCGCTAACACATCGCCAGAAATAACAATCTGACCAGGGCAATTAAAGTTAGCAAGTACCAAAACTTCTTCTTCGGCAACTCCGTTATGCTCAACAACAACACCTCGTTCTCTGCCGAGAGCAAGCGCTTGATTGCAGATGTTTTGCGCCGTGTGCTCATCGACACCCAAAAGGGCAAGCATGCCTCCTGCACGTTTTGTGCATGCCTCATCCATCGCGTGCGCACGCACCTTCAAAAGCGAAAAGGCGTCTTCGAGCGAAAGCACTCCCGAAAGAGCAAGACCGCTAATTTCGCCCAAAGAAAAGCCAATCACCGCATCTACCGCAAGCCCGCGCGCATGCAAAGCCCGTCCGATTCCCACCGAAAGCGCCATAGTAAGAGCCTGAGCATTGAAGGTGTTATTGATTGCTTCTTCGCTACCGTTGCGCACAAGATCAACTAAATCAAGATTAAGAATGCTACTCGCACAAGCAAAGACCTCAGCTACTTCAGTAACTTCTAGCAAACTCTCGCCCATGTGAGGTTTTTGAGCACCTTGCCCTGAGCACAATAAAACTGCCATGTGGTTACGCCTTTCTCCAAGCACGCTCGGCATTTTTTGAAGCCATATCGGCAAGATTTTTGCCGCACCAGGCATACGCTTCATTCATGAGATCATCAACAATTTGGGCGGCAGGCTTTTCATCATGAACAAGGCAAGCTACCTGGCCCGACATCAATGAGCCCGCATCAACATCACCCGTGACAGCGCGATGAAGCGAACCGACCAGCATTTGCTCAATTTCGTCAACGCTTGCCTCAGAGCTGCCCTCCATTTTGCGAACGTCACGCGCAAAACGATTTTTGAGCTGACGAACGGGATGACCGCTCGGACGTCCCGTAACGATGGTGTCAGAATCTTTTGCGCCAATAATCTTTTGCTTGTAGGCTTCATGAATCCCGCATTCGTAAGCTGTTAAAAAGCGTGTTCCAACCTGAACGCCTTCAGCACCAAGCGCAAACGCTGCAACTAAGCCCCTGCCATCGGCAACACCGCCAGCAGTAATTACAGGAATAGAGACCGCATCGCACACTGCAGGGGTAAGCGCCATAGTAGTAAGTTCACCAATATGACCACCCGCTTCACAGCCTTCTGCAACAACGGCATCGGCACCTGCACGCTCCATACGCTTTGCAAGAGCAGCCGATGCAACAACGGGCACAACCTTGCAACCTGCTTCTTTCCACATTTTTATATACGGAGAAGGGCTACCTGCCCCTGTTGTGATTACATCGACCTTCATATCAGCCAAAAGTTGGGCAAGCTCGGGCGTATTGGGATTCATGAGCATAATATTTGCACCAATAGGCTTATTGGTTAACGAGCGCGCAAGTTCAATCTGTTCACGGACCCACGATGCCGGAGCAGAGCCGCACGCAATAATGCCAAGACCACCTGCTTCACTCACCGAAGCAGCAAGCTTGCCATCAGCAATCCAAGCCATTGCCCCTTGAATAATGGGGTAGGTAATGCCCAGCAGACGCGTTACCCTCGTTTCAAGCGGAGTTGCCGTTGGTTTGCCATTTTGAGTTTGATCCATCTTATAACCTATCGTGAAGGAGAATGCGAACTATCGGCGCTCTTAGGCGCCTAGCCATACCATTTTGCTTTTGCAAAAAAACGCAAAAAGGGAAGTTTCAGCAAAGCTAAAGCCCTCCCTTCCTTTGGTATGTAAAAAACTGATTTTAGAGAGAATCGATATATTCGACCAACTGACCAACGGTTTCAAGACCCTCAGGCTCACCGAAATCAACTTCGCATTCATCCTCAATAGCGCAAATGAGCTCAGTCATATCCAAAGAATCTACTCCAAGATCTTCAAACGTAGCCTCTTCAACAACAAGTTCTGGCTCGATGTCGAGATTCTCGTTAAGAATATTCTTAATAATGTCGATTGTAGCCATGTTTTTCCTTTCAAAATTTAGCCGTGTCCTAGCTATAAACAGGATACAAGAAACACGTGATTATGGCACGAAATGTTCATAAGAAAAACGCGGCTGTCAAACACCTGTTACGCAAGAAAACTCAGTACACCCCACATGTTTTAAAATCGCCCTCTATTGCACAAACTATAAGCAAGGAGAGCATCACACAACTTCTGCGCGGTTACCTTATTGATAACGATCTTCTTTAAGTTTGCCGGCAAGCTGCACATTACACCAATGAAGCTTACGAGAAAGATACGAATGTGCAATAAAATCATTTTCTTTAGCAGCCTTGAGGCGCTCTTTGATACGCGGAATATCACGATGGAGCAAATCTAAATCAATTTCGCTAAGGTAGCGTGTTTTATCGCATAGAACAAGAACGCGACGACCAATAACTTGAACATAGCCCCCCATATTGGCAGCGCTCAAAATAGAACCGTTCGGACCATCAACACGACCCCAAATAACTCCATCTTTAAGATAAGTCATAAAAGGATCATGGTTTTCAAGAATGCCAATATCGCCCTCAATGCCTGGAAGCACAATAGAATAAATTTGACCAGAATAAAGAACTCGACTTTTTGAAACAACGCTGCATTCTATTGCCATAACGCTCTCCTTGCAACAGAAGCGAGATTTGCCCTCTGAGTAAATTGCACGCTTTTAAATCTAGGTTTTTATTGCTTATGCAAACCCAATGCTAAAAACTTACTCCACCATACTTGATTGCTCTTTGTTGATAACTAACGATAATCAATCAATAACGAGATTTTATCGTTTAAACCGCACCAGAAGCATGAAAAATAGCATTTGTTGATTGAGCGACACTAATTAATCCAAGAATGGTACCAATTTCACCCCAAATCTTTCACTTCCAGTTTTGTCAAATAGGTCACAGAACCAGAGTTCATTAAGTCGCATTCGCTTTGTGTATGGTTTTCAAAATTGCAAGAAGTCCCAGTTGCAAACTGAACATCGCGGGATCCATTTACGAAGCCAACAAGAACTTGATGTCCACGTAAATTGGCAAAGTATTTTTCGATGTCGTATTCATTACTAAAAGTGCCTTTTGAGCTAGGTGTGGCACAAATTGTTCTGGTTGAATGTGTCATAAATTTAGTAGCTTGGTAACCGTCTATGTCAGTTGAATCGTTGAGCCTCACATAATAGGTAACATACGTTCTTCCATCAGACTGATAAGCATGCATCCTAACTTCTCCCTGAACAACAGTGTCATAACCTTCATCTTTGAGCTGTTGTGTCAGTGTCGCGGCATTACTATTGTTTGCATTACTGCTGGTCTGCTCTCCGTTCGGATGAGCCTTATTCAAGTCATATCCATGGGAAGACAAAACAGAGTTCAAAAATTGTGCATTCTTATTCTCAAGATCGGTTGGTGAATATTTGCTTAAAAACTCATCAGCTTCGATTGTTCCAGAATACCAACTTTGGTTGTTGAAATGCTCTTGCAGCCAATTGTTCTTAAATTTACGACCGTGCCTTGCCCATATTTCATTTTGAGCTATGCAAATTTCATCGTCTGACAAACCTGCTATGTCAGCATTTGTCAACTCTTTAGTTGCACTGTTTTCCAGAACGTAGGAATTCGATTTGGTTTCCTCTTTTTTCGCATTTTCCTGTGTGGCTTCAGCAGGCTCGCTTTCCTGAGTCTGCGGCGTTTCTTGCTGTGTCGGAGCTTGAGTTGATTGTAAAGCAACAACCACAGCAATCACAACAATAACCACCACTGCAACGGCAACTCCAATAACTATAGGAATCTTGCTTTTTTTGGCAGAATCCTTCTCAGGCTCTGTATCTGAAGTATCTAAAGTTGCTTCCGGCTGAGCGGCGTCAACTGCATCCTCTTTCGTTTCTTGGATAACAGAAGCCTCTTGTACAGGAGATTCATTTTCGGCTTCAGGCGTTAATAATTTCGTTCCGCAATATTTGCAGAACTTTGATGAACTGGGATTTTCTTTTCCGCACTCATGACAAAACATTCGTCATCCTTTCGAAACCTAGTTGCCAATAGAGGCTTAGGACATAACATTATAAACATATATATATTGCTAAGCGAAAATTAAGACAAAAGTTGCCTGTTCAGAAGGCATTTATTATTTTTTATGCTCTATAAACGAGCGACTTTTCTTGAAGAATGAAAGGAACTTACCTGTGTGCGGTGACTGTAATTCTGAAAGAAAAGAGAACCCGATCGGTATATCTTTACTTTT
>CAVJWZ010000012.1:0-32118 GCA_963653545.1 uncultured Eubacteriales bacterium
AACTGCGAAAACACTTCCACACCCCCAAGTGTTCGGCTAACAATGAGAATCAACCTCTGAGTGACATTACAGGCAGACGAGCAGCTAAAAGATGCCATAGTTAGTTTGAGATGTTTGCCAACACTCGAAATGACGCCCGGTACCCTTTTATGAAAAATCATACAGCTGATAGGTTGCCTGTTTGAATTCCTCAAATACATCTTGAGCAACAGCCTCATCATCAAGAAGCTCAAAGGCACACGGCTGACCTTCATCATCAAGCTCGGTAACCTCTAAAATGAGCACTTCCCCCGAAGAGCCTACTTGGGTTTGCTCATCAAGAGGAAAGAAGAAACCATAACGCTGACTCTCATGGAAAATCAGACCAAGAAATTCCAGCGTTACCTGCTCACCATTTTCATCTTCAAAGGTAAACACCATCCCCTCTTCTACGGGAGGTGCAAAATTAGGTGCGCTTCCTTGTCTCATTTTTTCTTCCTTCGATAATGGTAACTAACCTGCTGTTTGCCACCATTTTTTGATGATTTTTTCTTATTGGCGGCATTGACTGCCTTGCCGGAATCAGAGTTTGTCTTTTGCTGTACTGCTTCCCCCTCAGCGAATCCGACACCCTCATGCGCACTCACTGGCACTTGCACCTCGCCAGCAGCAGCCAACAAGGGCGTAGAAGCAAAGGTAAAGCGCATAATTGCAGAGCCATATTTTTTAACAAGCTTGGCATATTTTTTCTCACGCGACTTCCACATTGAAAAGAGCGGCGTTGCAACAGCAATAGAAGAATATGAACCCGCAAGCAAACCAACCGCCATAGCAAAGGCGAAATCTTTAAGCGTTTCTCCACCAAACAGCAGCATGCCCAAAACAGGGATAAACGAAGTGAGCGTGGTATTAATGGTTCGTACAAATACCTGATTGAGCGAATGATTGGCCATGCTCATAAAGGTGCATTTAACCCTGGATTCTTTCATATTGTCGTTGATGCGGTGGAATACAACAACTGTATCGTAGAGCGAATAACCCAAAATCGTTAACAATGCGGCAATGGTATTTGGAGTAATCTCGCGACCAAACAGAGCATACACGCCAATAACGATAATTAAATCGTGAATAAGAGCTACAACAGCCATGATACCCATTTTGTATTCAAAACGGAAAGCAATATAGGCAATGATAAGCAGAATAGAAACGAAGAATGCGATAAGGGACGATTGAATTACCCCTGCTCCCCAGTCTGGGCCAATGGTGCTTACTTCATAACTCGAAGTTGAAAGATTAAGCGCATTAGCAACGCTTGACGCAACAGAAGCAGCATCTTCTGCAGACGTTGAGGTTGTTCTGATCAAAAAGCCCTCAGCACCATCAGTATTAGTTGTTTGAACAACCGCATCTGTCTCTCCAGCATTAGTAAAGGCATCGCGCATTTGCTCAATGCTTACCTCGCCGGTGTTATGGAAGGAGACAGACGTACCGCCAACAAACTCAATACCAAAATCAAGCCCTTTGATACCAACAATTGCAACAGAAGCCACCACTAAAAATGCTGAAATTGCGAGAAGGATTTTTCGTACACCCAAAAAGTTAATATCTTTTTTGATAAAGCGCCCTTTAAGTCCCTCAAGAATTTGCGCAGGAGTTCTCTTAGAAGCGGCATCTTCGGCATTGACAGCTTTTTCTGAAAGGTTAGCACCCAAAAGTTCTTCATAAGCCTCAACTGCAATTTGGCTATCTTTGATACCCCAAAATCCAGGATGATGCGCAATTGAATGAGGAGCAAGCAAGCGAATAAGCGGAGCTTTTAAGATAAGCATCATAGCAATGTCGCAGATAATGCCTAACGCCAACGTTAGACCAAAACCCTTAACCGAAGCTGACGCCAAGAAGAACAGCGTAAGAGCCGAAACAAGGGTAACTAAGTCGGCATCGATAGAGGTTTGAATAGCATGACGAACACCCGTAAGTGAGGCCGCCTTAACACTGCGCCCCATACGAATTTCTTCCCTGAAGCGCTCCAAAACCAAAATTGAAGAGTCTGCGGCCATACCAATGGTTAATACAGTACCCGCAACGCCTGCAAGCGATAGCGAAAACAGGCCAAAGGCAGAAAGCGTTGCCAACAAACCAAGGTATAACACCGCAAATACCAGCATGGCGGCGGCGGTAAGAACACCAAGGCCACGATAGAAAAACAAGAGGTACAAAATGACCAGCAGCAAACCCAAAAGCGCAACAATAACGCCACTCTTAAGAGCATCTTGGCCCAAAGTTGGCCCAACTACCTGGCTTTGTTCATACTGAAAGCTCACCGGAAGCGAACCGCTCTCTAATACGGTTTGCAAACTCTGTGCCTCTTCAAGGGTATATCCTCCAGTGATAGAAACTTCACCCGTAGTAATTTCAGACTGAACCGCTGGGGCTGACTGAATTTGACCATCTAAAACAATAACGATTTGACCCTTGCTTGGTGCAAGCTCTTTGGTTGCCTGAGCAAAGGCAGCAGCGCCTTCGCTATTAAGCGTAATATTTACCGCGTAATCGGTGCTAGTTTCGGAGGCTTTGTCGACCGTAACACGGGTGATATTTTCACCCGTAATAAGCGGTGTATAGGTGCCGCTTTGAACTGAACGATAAGTTACCTCATCAGAAGAAAAGGAGTTGCCAAAATCATCGGTATAGGTTTGCTGTTGAGCATACGTACCGTTTTTGATAGCTGTTTGATCTTGCTCATTGGTAAAAGAATCTGCACGAGCAAACTCCAGCTTGCCCGTTTTGCCGATGGTTGAAAGAGCAGTTTCGGTATCAGATAAACCAGGAATTTGAACAAGAATTTGGTTTGACCCCTGCACTTGAACGGTGGCTTCAGAGGCGCCTAATGCATTTACGCGCGACTCAATAATCGCACGAGATTTTTCCATATCATCAGCGGTTACTTCTTCACCATCGGTGCTGTTCGCACTGAGCACAACCGAAAGTCCACCTTGAATATCAAGACCCTGATTCACCTTGTCTTGAGGAGGCATAAACATAAAAACTGAGCCGATTACCAGAAGCGTTGTTAGGATCAACAACCAAATATTCCTGCGATCGGCATTTGAGCGTTTAGCCTTGCCTTTCTTTTTGTTGTCAGAAGTAACCAAAACAAATCCTTATCTATAGCAACTTTGTATTACCGCGGTAACAGCATACTTTTTCGTAAAACGTTTCACGAAAGCACACAAACGCTTTTCATGATAGCGCTAAAAACAAGTATTGGGGCAATTATCCATAGATAATCAAAGGATTATCAGCCAGGGGACGCACAAAAACACACAAAATCACGTGAAAGCAGGTCAAGGCGCATAAGATCTAATAGTACGCCAACACACACCTAACCGGAATACGCGGCTATCAATAATCACGAGCAGCGGGCGAATGCATCCAATCTTGATAAAATTCTTCGTACGATTCTGCCAAAATAGCCTCACGTGCTCGTCGCATAAGGTCAAGTAAGAAAAACAAATTGTGCGTACTCAGTAAAATGCTTCCAAGCATTTCGTTTTGTTTAACCAGATGGCGAATATAAGAACGGCTATGGGTTTTACAAACAGGGCACTCACACCGCGAATCAAGTGGGCCAAAATCATGAATAAACTTGGCATTTCTCATGTTCATACGTCCGGTAGAAGAAAACGCCGTGCCCATGCGGGCTGTTCTGGTTGGCAGTACGCAATCAAACATATCAACGCCTTCATAAACAGCACGCACCAGCGTTGTAGGATTTCCTACCCCCATAACATAGCGAGGCTTGTTTTGCGGCAACGTGCGCGCAACTTGCCCTAGTGTTTCAAACATGACTTCATGGCTCTCGCCTACCGAATATCCGCCAATACCAAAGCCTTTAAAATCCTTGTGCCCGCATGCAACACTTTCATCACTTATTTGACACAAGCGCTCAATTGATTGCAGGCGCAAATCAAGATTCATGCCACCTTGACAAATGCCAAACAAGGCTTGATCGCTGCGTGTATGCGCAGCAAGACAGCGCTTAGCCCAATTGGCAGACAAATCAACAGCACGCTGCACAAATTGGCGCGTTGCTGGATACGGAGGGCATTGGTCAAGCTGCATAATAATATCGGCACCAAGTTTTTGTTGGATTTCCATGTTAATTTCTGGCGTCCATCTTACCCGTGATCCATCGTAGACCGAAGCAAAGGTAACTCCATCATCATCAAGTTTGAGCGTATCGGCTAACGAAAAAATTTGAAACCCGCCAGAATCGGTGAGAATGGGACCATCGTAGGCCATAAACGAATGAAGACCGCCCGCTTCAGCAATTAAATCTGCCCCTGGTCTTAACGAAAGATGATAGGTATTTGAAAGAATAATTTGCGCGCCGATATTTTTGAGCACCTGCGGAGTAATACCTTTGACCGTGGCACTTGTTCCTACGGGCATAAAGAGAGGTGTTTTTACTACCCCATGTTTTGTTTCAAATTCGCCAGCGCGCGCATGCCCACTTTGAGCTTTAATAGTGAAATCGAATAATGCCATGAACTACTCACATTCTGGAAGGTTTTGAGCAAACGTAAGAAATTCTTTTAAAGAACCATGCCTTACCGACTGAACATCAAAGTCGATAGGATCAAGCAAACAATCGGTAACCAAAAAAGCATCGATACCCAAACCCATGCAGGCAAGATCTTCTAGGGTATTATTGCCCACCATTAACACCTTATCAGGGCTTACCTTGATTTGATCGATGTTTTCTTGATAGTACTCAAGATGAGGCTTTGTACTCGTAGAGTTATCATATGTTGTAATTCTGTCGAAAAAATCGGGTGAACAACCCGCCCATGCCAAACGCTTCTCCACCGCAATACGCGGAAACAGGGGCATAGTGGTTAAATACAAAGGATACTTTTTGTGCTTGAGCAACGTAAGTACTTCCGCTGCCTCAGGGCAAGCAACAATAGTTTCACCAATACAGTCAAAATCTGTTTCATAATACTCGGTTATGAGCGGCTCTACAACTTCACGCGGATGATTGGTTATGGCACAAAACGTACGCCAAAAACGATCGATATTATATCCGCCCGTTTCTTTTATCATGCTTTGAACACCAGCACCAAGAGCTTTTACAAACACATCAGGGTCAAAACCTTTGCTTGCAACAAATGAAGCAACACCGCTAAAATACCGCTCTAAAAAATAATCCATGTCAAGGTTAAGAAGCGTGCCATCAAGATCAAAAAATATTGCTTCATAGGTTTGTTTTGGCATAATAGGCAGTCCTTTATTCATAGCATATAAACAGTTTGCAGGTGTTAGTATATGACACGATTCAAAAGAGAAAAGATAAGCCTATGAAAATACTACTTCATGCTTGCTGTGGTCCCTGCTCACTTGAGCCTGTTCGGCATCTTCTTGAGGAAGGGCATACCTTAACCATTGCCTACATAAATTCAAATATTGAACCCAAAGAAGAATATGAACATCGCCTTGAAACGCTTCTCAACTGGGCAAAGCAAGAAAAAATCCCCGTTATTGAAGGGTCTTGGAAACATGACTTATGGAACAAAGCAATAACGGCTGCATGGGGTGAGGGCGCGCCTAAAAACCTTCGCTGCCAAGCATGCTATCGCTTTAGGTTTGAGGAACTTGCACACTATGCTCATGAGCATAATTTTGAGGCAATAGGCACTACGCTTTCGGTAAGCCCGTATCAGTTTACCCAGCTTATTAAAGAAGAACTCAACCGCGCAGCAAAACCTTACCCAGAACTTAAGGTAGCGTTTCGCGATTGGCGAAGTGATTACGCTGAGGCAACTAGGAAAAGTCGCGCGTTGGGAATGTATCGACAAAATTTTTGTGGCTGTGCCTATTCAAACAAGGAAGCGGCGCAAGAGCGCAAGATAAGAAAAGCTGAGAGAAAAGCAAAAAAGGCAGCTGAAAGGATGGCAAAATTAGCCATGTTAAAAACCGATGATTTTGATTATGATCTCCCTGAACACTGCATTGCTCAAGAGCCTGCCAAGGTGCGTGATGAATGCAAAATGCTTGTTATGAACAGAAAAACAGGCGCTTTGCAAGATAAGATTTTTCGCGATATCTATGACTATCTTAAACCGGACGATTTACTTGTTGCCAACGAAACGCGCGTTATGCCAGCTCGTCTTTTAGGAACAAAGCGCGAAACAGGCGGAGCTGCTGAAGTATTTTTGCTCCGAGAGAGGTTTGACTGTGAACCTCAAGCAAACTCCCATGCTGTTTGGGAAGTTTTAGTTCGCCCAGGAAAACGCCTCAAACCAGGTGCTCTTGTTGATTTTGCCACCGAAGAAAAAACAGTAATTCTTTCTGCAGAAATTATAGATTGGGTAGAAGGTGCCGAAAAGGGAGAGAGACTTGCACGCCTAAGCACACCCCTTGACTCACTTGATGATGCACTTCACCAAATAGGACACACTCCCCTGCCTCCCTACATCAAAAATTATGCAGGCGATGAGGAGTTGTATCAAACGGTGTTTTCAAAAGAAGAACGAAGTGCTGCTGCCCCCACCGCTGGGCTTCACTTTACACCAGAACTTATCGAAAAAATCAAAGCCAAAGGTGTAGGGTTTGAAACCGTTCATTTGGAAGTGGGGCTTGATACCTTTAGGATTGTTGATGAAGAAGACCCTCACAACCACCAAATTCACACCGAGTACTACACCGTAAGCGAAAAAACCATTCGCGCCATTGAACAGGCAAAATCAAATGGCGGACGCGTTATTGCAGTTGGCACCACCAGTGTGAGAAGCCTTGAAAGCGCATGGGACACTACTCAAAAACGCCTTATTGCGCGCGACCGCGAGCAAACGAGCCTTTTCATTCTTCCTGGATATGAATTTAAGGTTGTTGATGCGCTTATTACCAACTTTCATGTTCCGCGTTCAACCTTGATGATGCTTGTTTCTGCCTTTTCAACGCGCGACAATATCATGGCAGCCTACAAGCATGCTATAAAACGGCATTACAAACTGCTCTCATTTGGTGATGCCATGTTTATTTATTAAGTTTGTTTATTAAACCTGCCAACTAAACTGGCAGTAAGTAAAGCGCTGGTTATGGTGGTGAATAAATGTTCCCGCCAAAATAAGCCACTAACAAAGTACTACTTGCGATGGGCGCTAATGAATGAATTCTGATGAATACTTGTCCGCCAAAACAAGCCATTAAAGAAGTAACTAGAACACTTCTTCCATAATTTTGACCATTTTTGGTATCGCTTCTTTTGCCAATCCGCTGTAGCTCACCAAAAATCTTGCCCCCAAAGATGAGACGTTATTACGGCGGGTTGAATTGTTATGGCAAGTTTGATTTTTATGGTGCGTTGCGGGGCTATGGTGGGCTAAGTTGCTGTAGAGAGCTGCATTTGTATGGTGGATTGAATTTATATGGTGGCACGATGTTTCATCCATTCCCTCATCCAATGCCTCGTCAAAATAAAATTCCGAAAGAGGCGCTATATTAATTCCCCTTGAACGCAACGTTTGCGCAAGTTGTTGTTCTGGTTTACTCGTTTGCAGTTCCATAACAAAATGGATGCCTGAATCTTGAGAATGCAGTGAAAGGCGTGGGGCAAACGAGCTATTCATCAGCGTCACAATGAGCGCATCGCGCAACGAGCGATAATACGTTCTCATCCTGTTAACATGGCGCTCATAATCACCCTGCTCAATAAAACGCGCAAGAGCCAATTGATCAACAGCACTTACCGTGCAGGAATAAAAGCTTAATTTTTTATCAAATTGCTCTTTGAGCGCTTGCGGCAACACCATATACCCCAAACGAAAAGCAGGACCTAACGTTTTAGAAAACGTGTTGGTATAAATTACTTTGCCTTGAGTATCAATGCTTTGCATGGAAGGAATAGGCCTGCCCGTAAGCCTAAATTCGCTGTCAAAATCATCTTCAATAAGATAGCGCTCATTGCCCTCGCTTGCCCATGCAAGCAATTCATACCGCCTGCTAATAGGAGTAACAATACCCGTGGGAAACTGATGTGAAGGCATAACATGCATGACAGATACCTTGCTTGCATCAAGAGCACTCACCACAACTCCCTTTTCATCAAGCGGAATATATGCCAATTCTGCATTGTTTGCCTGATAGAGTCGCGATAAGCGTGGATAACCAGGGCTTTCTATTCCATAGCAGCGCTGCTGACCAAGCAGCTGGACAATCATGTTGTCGAGCACTTGAGAGCCGGCCCCTACAACGATACATTCAGGGCTAACATCCATACCGCGAAAAGAACAAAGATAGCTTGCAATAACTTGGCGCAAGCGCAAAGAACCAGCAGCATCAGAGTTGCCAATGAGAGCCTGTTCGGGCTCACACGAGAGAGTATCACGGATACTTTTAGACCATGTAGCATAAGGGAATTTACCACGAGCAACTTCCGTGCCCGTAACATCGGCAAAATAGGTGCTTGGTAATTTATTTTGATACGAGGAACCAAAAGGCACTTTGGAGCTGTGGGGCACCTTAGCATGAGAGCTATTTTTCTTGAGAAGATTGGCCGTGGGTTGTGACTGCATTGAAGGGACAAACGATTCTGATAACAGCTTGCTTGCGTAGTATCCCTTGCGTTCCTTCGCCACAACATAACCCTCTGCAATGAGTTGAGTATACGCACCCTCCACCGTTATAAGGCTCACTCCCAAATGTTGGGCCAACTTGCGCTTTGAAGGAAGTTTTTCTCCAGGCAAAATTGCCCCTGTTTCTATATCACGCTTGATGCACTGATACAAAAATTCATAAAGCGGTTGTTCTTTTCTTTCACTCAAAGAATACGTAAGCATGCTATCTGACCTTATTAAAACTGGTTATGTTCTGATTATATAAATTTCTACTATTTTGATTATATCGATAATACCAATAAGGCAGTATTTTCTTTTCTCAGAGCCATAAGTTTTTACCTATACCAAAACGTAATTGAAAGGAACTCCCATGGTTGAAGAAAATCGCATGCTTCTTAACCGCTCGCTTGCTCAGATGCTTAAAGGCGGCGTAATTATGGATGTAACAACCCCTGAACAAGCGCACATTGCAGAAGAGGCAGGCGCCTGTGCCGTTATGGCGCTTGAGCGTATTCCTGCCGATATCAGAGCAGCGGGTGGCGTTTCAAGGATGAGCGACCCAAAAATGATTAAAGGAATTCAAGAGGCAGTAAGTATTCCTGTCATGGCAAAATGCCGCATTGGGCACTTTGCAGAAGCGCAAATTCTTGAAGCGCTTGAAATTGACTACATCGACGAAAGCGAAGTACTCTCCCCCGCCGATGACACCTACCACATTGATAAAACCGCTTTTAAAGTCCCGTTTGTATGCGGCGCACGCGACCTTGGCGAGGCTTTGCGAAGGATTGCTGAAGGTGCAACCATGATTCGCACCAAAGGAGAACCTGGAACAGGAGATGTGGTGCAGGCAGTGCGCCATATGCGGCTTATCAATAAACAAATTCGCTATGTTGTATCGCTTAAGGAAGATGAACTCTACGAAGAAGCTAAACAACTTCAAGTTCCCTATGACCTCGTTGCATATGTTCATGCCGAAGGAAAACTCCCCGTTGTAAATTTTGCTGCTGGTGGCGTTGCAACACCAGCCGACGCGGCGCTAATGATGCATTTGGGAGCCGAAGGGGTTTTTGTTGGCTCAGGCATTTTTAAATCGGGAAACCCTGCAAAACGTGCTCAAGCTATTGTAAAAGCGGTAGCAAATTATAAAGATGCTGCCCTGCTTGCCAAGCTTTCAGAAGATCTTGGTGAAGCTATGATTGGCATTAACGAAGACGAAATTCAACTCATTATGGAAGAGCGAGGTCAATAGCATGACTGTTGCTGTCCTTGCCGTGCAAGGAGCGTTTCTTGAACATAAAAATAAGATAGCCTCGCTCGGACATACCTGCATTGAATTGCGTCGTAAGGAAGATCTGAATAAGCCGTTCAAACGGCTTATTCTTCCTGGCGGAGAAAGCACCACACAAGGAAAGCTTTTGCTCGAGTTGGACATGTTTGAACCTCTTCAAGCATTGATTAGAACAGGAATGCCCGTACTTGGAACATGCGCTGGATTAATTCTTTTAGCAAACAGCATTGAGGGTGAAACCCCTTATCTGGCAACCCTTCCTGTGTGCGTTAAACGAAATGCCTACGGAAGGCAGCTGGGAAGTTTTTATACGCAAGGCAGCTTTGGGGCATTTAATAATGTTCCCATGACGTTTATACGGGCACCTTATATTGAAAGCGCCTCAAGTGAGTGTGAAGTACTGGCAAAAGTTGACGGAAATATAGTAGGCGTTAGATATGAAAACCAACTTGGCATCGCGTTTCATCCAGAACTTAATAACGACACGCGCATCCACGAACTTTTTTTATCGCTCTAACGCTCTTTGGCAGGCGCAATAAAAATTTTGGGGTTTAGGGCAATGCCCCCATCCTCTTTGGCAGGCGCAATAAAAATCTTTAACAACGGTAGCAAAGATGAGTAGTTGAAACTGATTACTTACCGAGAATCTCAAGGATTCGGTCTATATCAACAGCGAACCTAGGTCTTCCGTTTTTTTCGTACTCATTGAGATAGTTCTGGCATTCAGTCACAATTGTTTTCGTGTTGGCGTCAATAATTCTCTGAAGCGTTTCGTAATATCTGGAACCCTCGGTTCGGAACCTCCTCTGGAAGCGCTTCTGTACAGGGAACATCTTTATATAATGAATGCCATGCCTACGCCCTGGCTTAGTGGTTGGTCTGGGCGGCAAGGCAAAATATTGATCCTTGGGAACATTAGGAGCTATATTCGAGCGCAGGGGCACCGCGAAATCGTGCTTTCTCCCCTTGTAGTGAAGCTTGATGACGACAATGCAAGGTCTGTTACGCTTGGTCATCAGCTCGCGATCGTCACCGCACAGGTTAAAAAATCTTGCGATATGGAGACGATCTTCAAACTGGAACCTTTCTACGAACGGGGTCCGCATTACTGCGGACCCCTTTACAAGTGGCTGATATTCTACGCTTTATAGCACCCCGTCAGCCACGGAGGTTAAACGTACAAGTAAGCCGTATTCTTCAAGCCGCGGCTTCCGACACACCTAGTATAGCAGGGAATTATAGCTTCGTATCATTGAAGTAATGACCCGTTCAAAAACAAAAGCGACGCCCCTTGCGAAGAAGGGGCGTCTTTTTCATTGCGTCTTTTAGAGCTAACGTAGATAAGTGAAGTACTGAACAAGGGGTTTTACGTTAGCATCTGGTGCACAATGCGCGTTAACCTAGTTTTTCTTCTACATCTTTAAGCATTTGTTCTACGCAAGAACATCCTTGGATATATGAAGAGCATTTTGCGCCTGAAGCCGTACCTTGTGAGCAACCGCCGCAACCCTCACACCCAATATGCTTGCCTGATCGATGGGCGCGGACCATGCTAACAATTATTGCCGAAACAATAATCAGCAATATCAATCCTACTATCGCCGTTCCAATGGTCATAACGCCCTCCAATCATTCAATCAAGATGCAACCAACACTACAAAATACGTTGTTTAAGCAACAGCCTCAACGGCACGCTCTGCTTTCTTATTCTTCCATTTATTAGGACGGAAAAGCAAATAAAGAAATGCCACAAACAAAACAATTGCCACAACCGTGAATACATTAAAGCTAACCTCGCCGGTGAATAATCCTGCAAACTGGAAGATCCATAGAGCGATTACCCAAGCGGTACCCATTTGAAATGCCACCTGAGCCCAAAACCACTTTTTGGAATTGTGCTCACGAGCAGCAGCGGTAAGAGCGGCGAAACAAGGAACTGCAATAAGGTTAAATGCCATAAATGCATATCCTGCAGCCAAACCATAGCTTGAAGCAAAATTGGTGTACCAACTTGCATCTTCTGTTGCAAATAAAATACCAAGCGTTGCAACAATGTCTTCTTTAGCAGCTAAGCCCGACAAAGAGGCAGCTGCAGCCTGCCAATCACCAAAGCCTTGTGGAATAAATACCCAGGCAAAAGCGTTACCAATAGCGGCAAGAATAGAATACGAGGTATCAGAAACTGCGCAAAATACGCCATCTTCCCAACCATAAGTTGAAACAAACCAAATAATAATGCAGGCAAGAAGCAAGATGGTAAGCGCCTTTTTGATAAATGCCCAAGCACGCTCCCAAGTGCTGCGCAAAACAGTTCCTGGTGTCGGCAGATGATATGCAGGAAGTTCCATAATGAACGGAGCAACTTCGCCTGCAAAGAAGCGCGTCTTTTTCAGGATAACGCCTGAGCATAAAACGGTTGCAATGCCTAAAAAGTATGCACTCGGAGCAACCCACCAAGCACCGCCAAAAATAGCACCTGCAAACAAAGCGATAACCGGAAGCTTAGCGCCGCAAGGGATAAAGGTTACCGTCATAACCGTCATGCGACGATCTGCTTGATTTTCAATGGTACGTGACGCCATAATTCCTGGAACACCACAACCAGAACCAATAAGCAACGGAATAAACGACTTACCTGACAAACCAAACCTGCGAAAGACTCGGTCGAGAATAAAAGCAACACGAGAAAGATAGCCGCAACTTTCAAGAATTGCGAGCATAAAGAACAGAACGAGCATCTGAGGAACAAAACCCAAAACTGCACCGATACCAGCAACAATACCATCAAGAATAAGAGCCTGCAGCCAATCAACGCAATCAACAGAGGTGAGAGCATCCTCAACCAAAACAGGAATGCCCGTTATCCAAATACCATACTTGGTAGGATCGGGTTCGCTTCCCTCGAGCTCTTCGGTATACTTGACAGCGTCTACCTCTACTTGCTCACCCTGAGCATTTTCATAGGTGGCAACAATACCAGCCTCAGTAGCCTCATCGGCAAAGGTTTCAGATTCAGGATCTAAGCCCTGCTTGATTGCCAAAGCTTCAAAGGCAGCAATTGCCTCTTGATCACCCTTGTAAGGAGCAAGGGCTTCAAGGGCTTCTGTATAGGCTGCGCTATCAACCTCAACGGTTTCATCAATACCGGTATCTTCATCATACGATTCATAACTACCAACAAGCCCAACAGCCTCAGCATCTTTTACAAACGTCTCAGAAGCGGGGTCTAAGCCCTGTTTTTCTGCAGCCTCTTCAAAAGCAGTTACGCTTTCTTTTGCTGCTTCATATGCTTCGTTTTCTTCATCAAATTGCTCTTGACCAGGACCTAAAAACCATCCATCGCCAAATACCCCATCGTTTGCCCAGTCGGTTGCAATGGTGCCAACTGACGTAACTGAAATGAAGTACACAAGAAACATCACGACAATAAATATTGGGAGTGCCAAAATTCTGTTGGTTACCACGCGATCGATTTTGTCGGAAGTAGTAAGCCCTAAAGCCGCACTTTTGTCGCGACAGGTACCAATGATATTCCCAATAAAAGTATAACGATCATTAATAACAGCGCTCTCAGCATCGTCATCGCAGTCTTTTTCTACCTTGGCGATAACGTCACTCACGTCAGGGGCAGAAGGCAGAGATTCAATGATTTTTTTATCTTGCTCTAAAAGCTTAATCGCATAAAAACGAGCGAGTTTCTCAGGCACGGTAGTTCCAAGACGACCCTGAATTACGCCAAGCGCTTCTTCAATAGGCGCAGAAAACGTTATCGGCTTTGGCTCTGATGCCGCATTGATGGTTTTGAGGCAATTAACTACCTCATCAATGCCTTCATTCTTAAGAGCAGAAATCTCAACAACATTACAACCGAGTTCGCTTGCGAGCTGATCAACATAAATCTCATCACCACGCTTGCGAACAATATCCATCATATTAACCGCAACAACCACAGGAATACCCATTTCCAAAAGTTGGGTGGTGAGATAAAGGTTGCGTTCAAGATTGCTGCCGTCAACAATGTTTAAGATTGCATCGGGCTTTTCTTCAATGATGAAGTTACGGGCAACTACCTCTTCTAAAGTATAAGGAGAAAGAGAATAGATACCTGGAAGGTCGGTTATCTCAATAGATTTATCCGCCTTGAGCTTGCCTCCCTTCTTTTCAACCGTAACACCAGGCCAATTGCCACAATACTGGTTTGAGCCTGTTAGAGCATTGAAGAGAGTGGTTTTGCCACAGTTCGGGTTGCCAACTAGTGCAACTCTCATAGTGTCCTCCATTCAGTGTTAACTAAAGCTAACTTCACTGCAAAAATAATGCTGCGTACAAGCAGCGGTTTAACAATGTTTTTATAGCCTCGCTTACCCGCTACGAGACCTCAATAAGTTCTGCATCACCTTTACGAATAGAAAGTTCATAACCGCGAATAGTTACTTCCACCGGATCGCCCAAAGGAGCAACTTTGCGAACGTAAATTGTGCAGCCCTTAGTAATACCCATATCCATAATGCGACGCTTCACGGCTCCTTCACCATGAAGTTTGAGCACCGAAACGGTATCACCCGTTCGTACATCACGTAAAGTTTTCACTCTACCCCCTTTCAAAAATCTCAAACAAGCAAACTACTAAATAACAATGCTGTGCGCCAATTCTGAAGACAACGCAACACGAGAGCCCTTAACATTCACAATGATATTTCCCGCAATACGAGAAACAACCGTAACGCGCTCTCCGGGAACGAAGCCAAGATTTTCTAAGTGACGATGCAAATCTCCCGAACCGTCAAGATGCTTAACGTGATACACGCCGTTTTTTTTCACTTCTGCTAAAACCATACCTTCATCCCCTCATGTTCTAAGCTATTCGGATCCTTTAATGCTCGACATTTGAGTTCACTTTGGTTAACTTACGAGAGCAATGTTATCCTCTGGTAACTTATTGGTCAAGAGAAATTTTTTTGTGTTTCGGTAAAAAATGTCTCTAGCGCTTCAGAAGATAAATCGTCTTCTGAAAGCGCAAACCCATATGAAGACGCAAGAGCTAGCGCTTGCTCTTTTCTTAAACTTGCCCGAGTAACAAGCTCCGCCTCTCGTAAATACACTGATTCGAGCAATAATGACCGCGCAATATAGCGAATAAGGGTTGGATCGGTATTTGAAATTTGAAGCATTGAAACCATCGTGCTTGGATCCATCTTCAATAAAAGTTCCCCGTCTAGTTCTGTCGCATTTGCCAGGGATGTCTCCAACAATTCAGCTGCCGCTTCAGGGTCTTTTTTTCCAGAAGATTTTAATAAGCTCTCCCGCATGGCAGCAGCAAGAACCATAAACATTCTCACTAAATAATCTTGATGCAGCATAATGCGTAATGCGACCTTTCGTGTTGTACTGATCGGTAAAATGCAAAACCTTTTGCGTCTGATTTATAGAAGCTATAGGTGATATTCCTTATTATTCTCATTCTTGATGCTCCCTAAAACTGATACAGAAAGTTCTATGACGCATTTCATAATATCGCTATCGTGTGTAATTTCGTTACCCATGAATACTTCTTTACTTCCCGCAAGACAGACGCACAAGACCAAGATGATCAAAGGCCCGCTCTGTTGCCTGGCGCCCTTTTGGCGTACGAATAAGTAACCCCTGCTGCATAAGATAGGGTTCATAAACGTCTTCAAGTGTTTCAGGATCTTCCGACAAAGCCGAAGCAAGCGTAGACAACCCAACAGGTCTGCCCGCAAATTGCTTACACAACAATGCCAATATTTTGTTGTCTACTGAATCAAGCCCCAATGAATCAACCTCAAAAAAACTTAGGGCCTGAGCGGCACAATCTTCGTCAATAGCGCCATTACCCTTTACTTGAGCCCAATCGCGAACGCGCCTTAAAAGACGATTTGCCAAGCGAGGGGTCCCTCTGCTTCTTCGGGCAATTTCTAGGGCTCCTTCGTTATCGATATCCACTTCTAAAATACTCGCCGAACGACGAACAATCTGGGCAAGCTCCCCTGGAGAGTAATAATCAAGCCTAAATGCAATGCCAAATCTATCACGCAAAGGCCCCGTAAGAAGGCCTGTTCGTGTTGTTGCGCCAATGAGAGTAAAGCGCGGTAAATCAAGACGGATCGAACGCGCCGCCGGCCCTTTTCCGACAACAATATCAAGCACAAAATCTTCTAGCGCCGGATATAGCACCTCTTCAACCATTCGATTAAGACGATGAATTTCATCGATAAAAAGAACATCGCCCTCTTCTAAATTAGTAAGAATAGCAGCAAGATCGCCCGGGCGTTCTATAGCGGGACCGCTCGTTGTCTTAATATTTGCACCCACCTCATATGCCACCACACTTGCCAGCGTAGTTTTTCCAAGCCCCGGAGGCCCTGAAAACAAAATATGATCAACAACATCCCTGCGATGTTTTGCTGCTTGGATAAGAATGGAAAGGCTGTCTTTGATTTTTGTTTGCCCTAAATATTCATCCAAACACGTTGGGCGAAGGCTGCGATCGAGGACAAGATCTTCTTCTTGTAGCTCAACGGAACAATTCCTTGTTTTGGGCGAAGATGCGCTCTCAAACGAGGAGGAATCGGCCTTTGAAGAAGAATCAAACAAAACACTTTCTATTTCATATTTCTGTGACACTTATTCCCCTAAACGCTTCAATGCATACTGCAACAATGCCGACTCACTTGATACCTCAGGCGCACCCTTCAAGGCAAGTTCTGCTTCAGCGGCGGTAAAACCCATAGATAGCAGCGCCTCAAAAGCTCCCGCATAAACCGAAGAGCTTTGCCCCGAAAGCTGCTCCTTGCTTGATGAAGCCTCTTTACTGAATTGGTCTTTTAGTTCTAAAACAATACGCGAAGCTGTTTTTTTACCAATACCCGATGCCTGCTGGATAACAGACGTATTTTGTTCTGCAATAGCCGCCATAATTTCTTTTGATTCATAGGTAGACAAAAGCGAAAAAGCAGCCTTAGGACCAACGCCTGAAACCGTAATAAGACGCTCAAAAAGACTTTTTTCTTCATTTGAAAGGAAGCCATAGAGCGTACAGCCATCATCCCTTATTTGAAGACGCGTCAAAATCTGAACCGTTGACCCCACTTCAGGAAGCCTCGCAAGAGACGTGGTTGCCATGTGCACCTGATAACCCACTCCAGCAACATCAACAATAACCGCATCAAGGGCTTTTGCTAGAATTTGGCCTTTTATACACGCAATCAATATTGTTCCTTTCGAGTTTTGGCAGCAATGCCCGCATGAGTTGAAAAACAAATGGCTGCCGCTAAGGCATCTGCACAATGATCGGGAGAGGGCGTACAATCAAGCGATAAAAGATGTTTAACCATGTATTGAACTTGTTCTTTGTTTGCATCCCCCGTACCAACAACTGCTAGCTTTATTTGTCTTGGGGAATATTCCTGATATTCCATGTCTGCCTCAGCACATGCAGCAAGCGCCGCCCCCCGAGCTTGCCCCGTAGCAAAAGCGCTTTGAGCGTTTGAACCGAACCATACCGTTTCTACCCCGACGCACCTTGGCTGATATTGAGCCACAACCGCAGTTATTTGCTGATATATTTTTTGAAGACGACACGGCAAAGATTGGGTACGGCTTGTTTTAATGCACCCGTATGCCAAACATGACAACTGAGCCCCTTCGCTCACAACAAGACCCCAGCCCGTATGAGCGAGACCAGGGTCAATGCCTAAAATCACCATTTTAGCTGCCATCAAAAAGCCTTTCATACCAAACACTTGTTCGTATAATATCACAAGGCCAATGGTATGTGGCAAGCTATTCAGAAATCGTAAATTTCCATGCACAACTACAGGTTTCATCCGTTATATCAGGATAGCAACTTACACACTCGCAAACGATACGACTATCGATTGCCTGCGCAAATCCTTGATATTCAATAATTCCCACCCGTTTGCAGGGATGAAACTCCATCCCTTTGCGCGCACGAGCCGCCTGAACCCTACACACCTCAATACGATAGATAAGCGCATCATCTTCCCAAATAATGCTTGCCTTATTGGCTAACGTACTATACCCAACCGTTAAAGCTTTTTCTAAGCCTTGTAATCCAGGATGTTCTTCCATGTGGTAATACGCCTTTAGACGCCTAGCCTCAGCAGGAGAATAACGACGCCACGCTTCGGCATCGTAATCCATGGCTTTATCCATGCCAACAGCATCTTCAAGCGTTTGAAACCAAACACCATCCATAGCAACAATATTTTTAGAACTAAGCTCTAGCAAATCGAGAAGTTCTTCTTTTGAAAGTTCGAGCAGTTTTTCTTTCACGAGCAACCTTCTTTAGTCGTTTTTGGCTAACGTGTTATGCGGCAATTGTCGAATAATTACCAAATAGAGCGGCCTGCATCAACATACAATGGAAATCCCGTAATTAGATCGGTGCAATCACTCGCTAAAAACACAGCGGCAGCAGCAATATCTTCAGGCATGCCTACTTTTCTTTCATGGGGAATCATTTTAGTAATTGCTTCATACGCGCGAGGATTGGCTAAGGTATCTTCTGTCATACCCGTTTCAATATATCCAGGACAAATGCAATTAACACGAACATTAAAACGAGCCCATTCAAAAGCTAAGCCGCGTGTCATTTGCAAAACCCCTGCTTTTGCCGCCATATAAGGAGCCATACGAGATGACCCAACACGAGCGACCACAGAAGAAAGGTTGATTATATTTCCCTTCTTTTGCTCAATCATCACCTTGGCAACTTTTTTGGCAAAGAAAAATACCGCTTTAAGATCGGTGTTGACTACCGTATCAAACTCTTCTTCATCGCAATCAACCGCCAAGCGGGTCATTCCAACACCAGCATTGTTAACTAAAATATCAATACGACCAAAGGTAGAAACAGTTTCTTGTATCACCTGATCAACAAAATCAAAATCTCGAACATCGCCCACACAGATAACAGGATCTATGCCAAACTGATTGTGAATATCTTCTTTGGTTTGCTCAAGCGTATCGCCAAGAAGATCAACTAAAACCAGCTTGCACCCATAGCCTGCATACGCCCAGGCAATTCCTCTTCCAATACCGCGAGCCGCTCCTGTGATGATGGCAACCTTGCCCTCAAGGTCAAAAACAGGCACTCCAGAAATACGCTGCCCATCAACCATACGAACGATTTGAGAATTCTTCCCCTTCATAAAATCCCCCTATTCCCTTATTTTTCCTTATTCCTTTAAAGCAAACTCTATTTGAATATGCTTGCTTTAGCGGTTCAGTAAACACGAATGCTCAGCAAGTGCCTTGCTCGTTTAAGCTAAGCCCCTTAAAACCCCTTAAGCTTGCTGCATTGCTATCCCCTCTCAACTCAACAATCTTAAGCGCTCAGCAAATACCTAAAACCTCTTTTAAGTGTTACGCCTTGAGCACTTTTTGGGTTTTGCTCGGACCCTGGCTTTTACCCTTTACCCATTCATCATAAACCTATCGATTTAAAGTACGTCATCCATTTCTCAAAAGATTCATCACTTATTGCATGCTCCATTTGGCAGGCCTCTTCTTCAGCATCTTCCTGTGATAGACCAATAGCCTGAACCAAAAATTTAGTGAGCATGGTGTGACGTTCCAAAATAGAACGACCATACTTATAACCCTCGTCGGTAAGCGTAATGTCTCCATAAAAAGGCTGATCAAGCATGCCTGATGCCTTAAGGCTTGCAACCGCCTTTGAAACTGAAGCTTTTGAAACACCAAGCTTGGCAGCAATATCAACCGAACGCACGGACTGAGTGGAGCTACCCCCAAGCATGACAATGGCCTCAAGGTAATCTTCATGCGACATAGAAACCTTTTCCACCACAGTTCCTTTCTTTAACGCTGGTAAACATGTTTAGATTTAGTAAAGCTAACTTAACTCTTTGGGCAGCGTAGTATACTTACGCTGTTAATGTTACCTCATGAAAGATACTCATATGCCTACAAATCGATATATTGATACCCGCGCTCGATGCAATAACCCCGTAGCTTTTAGCGAAGCTGTTGTGCAAGGCTTAGCAGAAGGAGGCGGACTGTTTGTTCCTGAACACCTCCCTCACTTCACGCTAGATTTCATTATCTCGCTTGCAAAACTTTCCTATGCCGAGCGTGCTGCCAAAATTTATCAGGCCTTTAATACTGATATTGATAATGAAACTATTTCTTCTCTTATGAAAAAGGCCTACGGAAATCAGTTTGATTCCAAAGACATTTGCCCCATAACCTCACTTGATAAAAAAACTCACATTTTAGAATTGTGGCATGGGCCTACCAGCGCATTTAAAGATATGGCACTTCAGTGCCTTCCTCTCTTTTTTGCACAAAGCGCACTACAAATGCGCCAAGCTGGCAACATTGATAACGATTTTCTTATCCTCGTTGCTACCTCTGGCGATACAGGAAAAGCTGCTCTGGAGGGTTTCAAAAATAAAGATGGGGTCAAAATTGCTGTTTTGTATCCTGACGGCGGTGTCAGCGATATTCAATATAAACAAATGGCAACTCAATCGGGCAACAATGTTGAAGTATGGGCGGTCAAAGGCAACTTTGACGATTGTCAAACTGGCGTTAAAGCCGTATTTAGCGATGAACAATTCAATAAAGAGTTGCTTGAAAATAACCACTATGCCCTATCAAGTGCAAACTCGATTAACTGGGGGCGTCTTTTACCCCAAATTGTCTATTACATTTCTAGCTATGCAACACTCGTAGAAAGCGGGAAGCTTGAAGCAGGAGAAATCTTGGATATTTGTGTACCTACGGGCAATTTTGGCAATATTCTTGCTGCATGGTATGCAAAACAAATGGGAACCCCCCTCGGAAAACTCTTCTGCGCAAGCAATGAAAATCGTGTTCTGACCGATTTCATTAACACAGGAGAATACTCCGTCATAAATCGTAAATTTGTGCTTACCCCCTCACCCTCAATGGATATTCTCATTTCATCCAATATGGAACGCCAGCTTTTTGAGCTTGTAGGGCGCAAAGGTGAAACCATTGCCCAATGGATGGATAGCCTTAAAGAAAAAGGGTCGTTCACTATTGATGAAACAACACTCAGTAAACTCCAAGCCGATTTTGCTTCTGATTCAATTGATAACAATACCTGCCTTGAAACCATCAACAACGTTTTTAAAAAATACAACTACCTCGTTGATCCACACACTGCTGTTGCAATAAAAGTCGCCGAAAACCTTGCGTGCGATCGCCAAATTCTTATTGCATCTACGGCACACTGGGCTAAATTTGGCGAGAATGTTTATCGCGGAATTCATAATATTTCTGCTGGTGAACCTCTACCGGCAGAAATACGTGCATTATCAGGCTGTGAACTCAATGAACTCATTGCCTCCGAAACAAACACTCACAATATTCCTCAAGGATTAGCTGAGCTTGATTCTCTAGACATCCGTTTTGATACTGTTATAAATAATTCGGTTGACACTATTAAATCTTCGGTTACTTCGTTTTTATCGTAGCTGCAGCTAAACCAAGCAACCGTTCAAGTAGCCAAGTTGAGCACAACAACAGCACAATCTAGAAGTGATTGCTAACATTTCGCATCTCGATTTTATGCTCCCATTATCCTAACGTTTATTTGAAATTCCAAAGCCTGTTCAGAAGATAATGGGAGCGTTTTTATTACCTCAAATGTTTCGGTATTCTTCTCGTTCATACGGGTGACAGTTTCAGGTTTTTTTATATCTTCTGCTCGTATTCGTGGATCCTCTTCAGAAAATTTATGAAGACACCCATAGCATACGTCCATATCCGAAAAACACAGAGCATGACAAACGGGACACTCTTTTGATTCATAGGTAATACTTTCTTGCTGTTCCATTGTTTAACCTTCCTTGGTTTTAGCTTTAACGCCCTCTCTAATTTCAACTGAACTTATTTTTTAATCAACCGGTATCAAATTTATTCAGAGCTACCCTATCTCCTTTGTTATACCAGTCACTACTTTTACTGCTCCAACACTCGATAACGCCATAAGCTTTTCGCTCATGCAAAAAAGAACGAGGAGCAACATCTTTATACGAAGCAATAACGCATCCTTGTTTGTCTATAAACGCAACATTAATAGCTTCCCTCAAACCGCACGTGTGAATTGCCTTGCAAGGTACAATTGCCAATAGAATCTCTTTGCCTGAATACGCAAAAAGCCCCCTTAAACGATCAAAATATCTCGTTGCAAAACAAAGTGGTAAATTTTCACTCATCAAAACCCCCTTCTGTTGTAATCAAAACAACAGAGCCCAACCCGGATGCATATACCTCTACAAAAAGCCACCTGATTGAACCAGAACTTTTTATGAATGTTGTTTTGTTGTCTATTTCGCTTTCAACATAAGCCCATTCCTTTTCTTCAAGGGAATGCTTTATAAAGTCGTATGCTTCATTTCTCTCTGCATTAAGAAAAAAAGAAACAACGCTACCATCGTTACTTGCATATAGATTTTCAAACCCCGACGGATCAAGGCACTCTTCCTTAAAATCTTGGGGGACCTCTGCACTAAAAGATGAAAGGAGATATTCTGGATATTCCTCCAGAGCGTTCTCGGCCGTTTCATCGTGAACGAGCACTTCATTAACAACATTTTCCGAAACCGTATAAACCGGTTGATTTCGTAAACTAAGAATAAAGTCAACGAAGATGCATGCAACGACAAACAAAACCAAAATTACTGCCGATTTAATAAGTTGTTTGTAATGGCAAGAGCGCGTCATATCACCACTCCTGGCTTGTAACAATCAACAACGATTTGGCTTTGATGGGTCATTCGAGGAAACGATACTCCAAATACTGAATGTATTGAACCCGCTCCAAAAAGCGTTGGCGCAAAAGAAAGAGTGCCTGTTAAAGTAACAAGCCCACCTTCTACCCCAGAAGACGAAACTTCAACCTCCACATAGTCTGTATTGCATGCACCCTCAACGCTGCTTTTAATTTTTGCGCATGAATTATCTATCGTTTGACCAAACCCAGGCGAGGTCACATAGGCGCAAGATGCATCCCTAAACGTACGATCAAAAGAAGCGCACTCTCCAAAAAACAACAGCGCATTTATAGCTATCAAAGCAACAACCAGCATCACCGGGAAACAAACAACAAATTCGACAGTCATTTGCCCCTTGCTTCTTTTTGCCGTACAGAAGGCATACCGGCTCTTGATATGTTCCATGGACAAAAGCATCACTTCCACTGCCTTGTTCCTGTAATTGTTGCGGTTAGTTCGCGTAACGCGTCAATTCCCGAAGCAAGAAGACCACGAGCTTCATCTGCAATAAATCCAGGTAGAGCAATCGTAATAGGGAGCGTTATTGCGCCATCAAAAATCTCTATGCTTGCAACCTCAAAACCCTGCGTAAACTCATCAATAAATTGATTCCCGCTTTCTGCCACCCCATCGAGAACATCACCAAAAACATTTCCACCAGCCAAAGGAGAAGTGATAGCAAAGTGCTTTATCGATAAAAGCTTCGCAGAAAACGAGCTATCGTCCACTGCTAAAACATGCTCAGAATTAACCAACACAGGTTTTGGAGAGGAGAGATCGGCTGGTTCAAGGCCTACAACATTAATTATTTCTTCCAAACGACTTGATGCCCAATTACCTAAACCGCTCTCACTAGCAAACGGAATAGAATTTATGGCGTTTTGAATTCCTTCAAGAAGTGCATCATTTCCATCTGAATATGCTTTCAAAAAGGTTGACCACGCATCAAAAATAACTCTCAGCGGTCCTAAGGCAGGGGCATCTTCTTCAGAAACACCATCAAAAAAAGAATTGATAACATTCTTTTTTTCATCGGATTGTTCTTTTACCAATGTTGCAGAAGAAATTGCAACACAAGGACCAAGAGATTGAGAGTCTTGAATGAATAAAGAAGAATATTGAGAAAAAGAAGATGAAATATCACGATTGACAGCTAAGCAAACAACACCAAAACGACCAGGTGGTGCAACATGTATCCTTTGGTTAGCCGCTTCGCTGAAAGCACGCTTAATGAAATCAAACAAGTTCTCTGCAATTGATTTCACTTCCTTTATTGCAGGAGCAAGTTCAGCTTTTGCCTTTTTATATTCTTCAGCCGCTTGAGCAACAATAAGATAGTGATACTCAAAGCCATTTTCAATATTGGTTGATGCGGAAGCCACGCTCCCCATGCTACTCGCTTTAAACTCGCACAACGAACATGTTGCGTAGGAACCTTGTTCCATTTGCTCAATTGATGCTGTGCCATCGTGATTTTGCTCTTGCAAGCGCGGACACCCCGACCAAGCATGTACAAATTGTTCGCTTCCATCGCTGCCTACGGGATACACCGATTCGGTATAAAGAATCGTGCTTCGCATTTCTTCGGTATTTTTAGGCAAAAGAGGAAAGTAAGCATCGAATGACTCTTCCGTTTCAATAACATAACCTTTTTGTAATTCCTGAATTGCAAATTGGTAAAAACGTTTTCGCAAAGCAGAATTAGATTGTTCGGCTACCGAATCACCGTTAGGGCTCTCTCCCTCAAATCTTTTCTGATAATAGGTTTTTGCTCGCTCAAAAGCCGCAGAAAACGACCATGTTTCCACGGAAGAAAAATACGGATTATCAGCACCTGTCATTCCTGCAAGACGAGCCGCCCTTTCATACATGCAATAATCCGTTTCACTCCCGCTATCATGGATATAGGCTCGCTCTTTGCTTTCTCGAGCTTTTTTTGCCTGCTCTTCCGCTTCGTTAGCTGCCTCTTTCAATTCATCGCTGTTTTCTTCAATCTCTTTTTGCGCCTCATCGCTTTCGCCAAACGACAATTCGTTTCCTTCTTCCGCTTCCCATGGAACCAAAAGGGCGACTCCGCTATACTGCCCATTTTTTGGTAAAGAAGAGTTTGCTTGAAAAACGCTTTGAGCTTTCGCTGCTGCTAAAAACGGCAAAACTTGTTGGTATTTATCGAGCGATTCCTGGGCTTTTTTTAAAAAGTTATCCCTTGCTGTTTTAACTTTCGTTGAGGCGTTAAGAAAAGCCTCGGCAAAAGCCGCCGTAACAGGAGTGCACAAACAGGCAATGCTTAATCCCAAGGTAGCAATATGAGTCAGCGACAAACTAAGAACAGCAGCATCACACAACGCAGCAACAATATAAAATTCTGCAACAACATTTTCAGCTGCTAACGCAGCTGAATCTGCGACTTCCTGAACATTCGCAGAAGCAGAATTAACCTCATACACCCGAGCAGCCGTAAAGATTAAACAAAGCGTAATCAACAGAGCAAGGACCATACCCGCAGTGCTAAAACCCCCTTCTTTGTTGAAAGGGAAATCAATCAGCCCTTGACTCCTTATGTCTTTTTTTACTGCTATTCCCATTGCTTAACCCAATCAGCCGGATTACTTCCTGCTTCATTTGAAAAAACCCAATCGTTTTTAGGCGCAAATTCAGCCTCAACCGTCACCTCAAATAACCCCTCGGCATTTGTTATTCCAAGCCCTCGCGAAGCAAAATCAATAAGAGGAAGGGGCTTGACCTTATGAGAGATTTGAACAGAAACCAAACTGCTCGACTCATCACCCGACAAAATGATCTCCCACGAACAACCACTCTTATGAACGTGAAAATGATCCTCTTCCGGAATAGAACTCAACCTTGACAAGATATATTCCTCGTAAGGATCTGCTCCCTCGCTCAATACTGCTGTTTTCGTTGCCAACAGCCGACACCCCTCCGCGGCAGCATTTTTCATAACAATTCGATCAAACAAAAGAATCGAAGGCTGCAAAAGCAACAGAAGAAGAATAAAAATGACCGGAATAAGAAAAGCACCCTCAACACTAGCCTGCCCTTTTTCTTGAGCTGATCCAGTGCATAAACCGTCATCGTATTTCCTAATAAAGGAATACATCTCGCAAAACCCCTCCTGAGCCTAAAAGATGATGTGAAGCCCCTGAAAGAAGATGCTCAATTATTGTTCCTTCTCTCAAAAAATCGGAAACAACTCCTAACGCAATAACTAACGAAAGAAAAGCAACAAAAACAACTGCATATTCAACCGTTCCCTGTCCGCCTTGATAGCAAGAAAAACGCTTGTCTTTTTTACAACCCATTGATTCCAGACGAAATCGCATCCCAAAGCTCTTGGATTTTGGGACGAAAAATAGTAATTGCCAGGATGGCGATCACTACAAGAACCCCGACAAGTATTGCGTACTCAGTAGTTCCCTGACCTGCATATCTTTTAGCTTTTGAGGTAGCATTATCTAAGCAAGCGCAACAAATGCCCACATGGGTCTTTTTTATTTCCTTAAACCATCTAGCAACGTTAGTTTTTGCATTAATTACCTGTTTCATCTGATATCCCCTTTCGTTTTTTTATAATCCACTCATCAGATCCAAAAGAATTGGGCCCATTATCAAAATAAGCATCGCTGGAAGAATAAGCGTCCCAACAGGAAGAAGCATTTTTACAGGAGCTTTTGCAATGCGCTCCTCTAAGGCTGTCTTTCTAACCGAGCGAGCTTCTGCAGCAATTAAGATCAATGACTCAGAAAGAGACGACCCAAAACGCAACGAGCGATTAATACTTTCCACTGCTCTAGAAAATAAAGACGACTCATAGGTTTTGGCTAAATTTCTAAGAGCCTCACTTCTTTCGAGAAGTCCATGTTCCCATTGGTTTTGAGTCTTACGAAAAGACTCTTTCAGACCTCCTTCAAAATAGTTTGTATACAGCCTTGCCGACCTATCGAAAGAAAGCCCACTCTGCAAACCTAAAACAATCACTTCTATCATTTGAGAAAGCTGACGCTCTACGCATTGCGTGCGCAATACGCATTCTGCCTTCAGTGCTCGATTAGGAAGTGCTAAGCCAAAAAAGAATAAAAGAATCGCAAGCAAAACAGCCAACACATCAGAGAACAGCCCACCAACAACAAGCCCAACAAGCAGCCCTACACAAGAAAAGATAAGCCTTGAACTATATATCCCTCTTGCATGAACAACCCCGCTTAACCCAGCCTTTTGAATACTATGATTGGTTTTTTCTAGCCCAATTCTCCAAGGAAACAAAAACCTATCCTGGATAAAGCTTTTATGATCCTCTGAAAAGAAAGCCATCTTTTGAATTACCCAACGATGTAATCCTTCGCTTTCCACATAAACCTCTTTGGCAGAAAGATACGATTCGCAACCAACCCTCGATTTAATTCGATTAGATATTTTTTTGCGCTCTTGCCAAGAGACAATCTCGATTCCACCAAGAGCGCCCGCTACACCACCTAAAGGCAGGGCAATAAAAAGTAGTGCTTCCATCCTCTACACCACCTCAACTTTGAGCATTTTCTTAACCAGAAAAATGCCTAAAAATTGCATGAACAAAGCGACCGATAAAAGAAGGATTCCGGCAACACTCTCAAAAAACGGAGCAAGAAAGCCGTCAGAAATAAAAGAAAAAAGAACGATCAGAACAAATGGCATAAGCGTAACAACTTGAGCAGATAATTTTGCTTGAGCAGTTTGCGTACGAAGAGTTCTTTTTAACTCTATTTCGTCACGAACTGATTCTCTTGCTGCCTCTAAAACTTGCTCTATGCTACCTCCCGTTTTGTGCTGTATCTCTAAAGCAGCAGCCAAAAAAATTAACTCTTGTTCGGTGGATTCTTTTTTAATGCAATCGAGTGCCTCATCGAATGTTCCTCCGGTATTTAAAATATTCAAAACTTGCTCAAAAAGATTTTTCAGAGGTCCTTCTGTATTTATGGTGAGCTGCTCAAAAACCTGAGGGAGAGAATAGCCAACAAAAAAGCATGTTTTCATTGTTTGTAGCGCCTCAGGTATAGCTTCTCTTATTTTTTCTTTTCGTTCCTCTTCCTTTTTCTTGCACATCATTCCAAACGCAAGAATCAAACAAGCAAACAACGAAAACCCAACAAGAAAAGATCCCGATACCGCAAATCCGCCAACCAAGCAAATAAGGAGCATTATGGTAGCAACACTTACCAATGCGTAATCACAGGAAAGATATCCAAACGAACAAAGCAAATCCGAATAAAAGCAAACCTTATTTTTTATCAAAGAATTACGGAGAATAATTCTTGAGAGCGGATTTAAAAAAACCACTCCGTTTCTCATGAGATAGGCTATTAAGGAACCCGATACGTTTTCGCTTAAAACCCTTCTCTTTCTTTTATGGCGTCGCAGGTTATTAATTAACTCACTTATAACAACAGCCCCACCGGTAAACCCAGCCAGAAGAGCAACCAAAACTAAGAAACTTGCTGTTTCCATGCGTCAACCTCCTCCTGTGTTGCGATGCCAAGAGGAACTAACTCATTAACCCAATCAGGATAAGAACTCCACCGCCCAACCTTTTTAACTGAATCCCATGCATAAAAATGCTGAATGACACACGTTCTTTGTTCTGTGTCGTAAGAATAACCAACCAACTCATTCACAAAACGTTTACCATCAGAATTGCGCGTTGTTTGAATAACCATATCCAAAGCCGTAGCTATCTGGTTTTCTATAACCTCAACGGGAAGTTCCGCCCCATATCTAACCATCATCGTCAAACGCGAAATTGCTTCTGATGGAGAATTTGCATGAAGAGTTGTCAAAGAACCATCGTGGCCAGTATTCATAGCCTGGAGCATATCAAGAGCTTCCGCGCCTCGACATTCGCCAACAACAATACGATCTGGCCGCATTCTTAACGAATTAATAACGAGATCTTTTATTGTTACTTCTCCAACGCCTTCAGAATTTTGAGGACGCGCTTCTAGACGAACAACATGGGGATGTTCTGAAAATCTTAATTCTGCTGAATCTTCAATAGTTAGTATTCGCTCCGATAAAGGAATTTGAGTTGACAAGGCATTGAGCAGTGTTGTTTTACCGCTTCCTGTGCCTCCCGATACCGCAATATTGCACCGTCTTCTAACGGCCCAAATCATCAAGGTTTTCATAACGACGTCAAACGAACCAAGGTTTTCGAGTTCATCTAATGAATAGATCTTGCTGCGAAATTTTCGTATGGTAACAACAGGACCATCAATGGCAAGGGGTGGAATAATAACATTTACACGATGCCCTTCAGGCAACCTCGCATTAACCATAGGAGAAGATTCATCAACTCTTCTTCCTAAGGGGCTAATTATTTTGTCAATAAGCGCATACACCTGAGAATCGGAACTAAAAACAGAATCAGTTTCGTAGAGCCTTCCTCCCATCTCATAGAAGCAAGAAGAAGAACCATTTACCATAATCTCTGTTATCTCGTCGTTTTCTAACAAGTTTTCAAGGGGGCCGAACCCAAATACCGAATCCAAATAACGATCAATAAGCCGTTGCCTATCCCCTTCGGTATAAAGCCAAGGTTCTTTATCAATTACCCTATTACAAGCAATCCTGATTTCGCTTTTTGCCTGTTGAGGACTTTTCTCAATCAAGCGTCCAAGACGTTCTGGCGGCAATAATTGCTGCACCTTTTCCTTCATTGTTTCAAAAGAAACCAACTCTTCTGAAAAGCCAGAATCATTACGCTCCAAAAGATCGGCTCCATTTTCAAGAGAGGCATTTTGGACTCTTTCCATCAAAGACATGCCGCTCTCCTCTTTCTTCTTACCAAACGAAAGTTTTTTTGCTTTCCAGAAAGCGGTACTTCTCTTTGTTGATCAGCCTTAAAAGGAACAACTTCTTGAGCAAAAGCCTTAACGCTCTCATAAAAAGCATTTTTATCCCTCACCAATTCTTTTGGCAGTCCAGCAGCCAATAACTCACCAACCTCTTTACCACCATCTTTAAACTCAAAAACATGCACTCCTTTCAAAGCACAAGAAACATCGATCGAAGTTAAAAGAGATTGCCGAGAACATCCATTCAAGGCAAAAACAAAATTCTGAGCCGCAATACCACATCGAGAACACAAAGAAAGCGCATGTGAGCAAGAGCGAACCGATGAGGGTCTTTGATCGATTAAGAAAAGAGATCTGTCGGAAATTTCAAGAAGCTGAGCATGGTGATCACCCCAAAAGGCACCTGTATTTACAATAACTACCTCGTATTTATTTTTTAATAAAACGACGAGATCAGCTATGTTTTTATTAGCCACTTCGCTATATTCAAGATTTTTTGGTGAAGCAACAAGAGAAGGAAGAGCTTCTTGCTCTGATATTTCATGCACTCTTTCGGGAGTTTCAATAAGATCTTGAGCTGTTAGCGAATCATTAAGACCAAGCAAAAACGCCATATCTCCAAATTGAAAATCAGCATCAAGTATTACCGTCTTAAATCCCAAAGAAACCGACGCTAGGCCCAACATAGCCGCAACGGAGCTCTTCCCAGATCCACCACTACCGCTAAAAACAGAAATTGCGCAGCCCTTTGCTTCTCTATGTAACGCCCTGGATAGCGCACTATTTCTCCTGCTGTTATCAGCCGCAGAAGTGAGGGTATTATGCGGATCATCAAAACAACTCCACAAATTTTTTTCACTTGGACCCTGTTGAATAGAAAGGGTATTTCTTTTCGCCCTTTCTTTATCTCCTCGAGATTGAGATCCAACAAACAAATGAGGTGATTCATCGAGATCAAACTCATCTTTTTGTACATCCGATGGACTAGATAGTCGAGTCTCTTCGCTTTTTTGAATATCTCTTGCTACAACTCCGCTTTCCTCCATTGAGGGTTTTCCATCACCTGCATTTGAAGATAAATCTCTCTTTTGTACAAGATCATTTTCTAAACCACACTTACTTCCTTTAATTGTTTTTAAGGAAGAATACGCTTTCATAAAACCCGTTTTATCCAAAGGCTTAACGCTTGCCGCGCGACAACGACTTATCACAGAACCCGACAAATTAAAAGAAACGTAATAAACATCAACGTAGGGATTATCTTTTCTTAGAGCAGCAGCAAGATTAATACCTGCCACCGTATCACTTGAAACAACCCAGACAACTTTTAAATCCTTATTCGAAAAAACAGCGAATCGGGCTTTTTCTGCATCACAGCACAACCCTAACCAAGATTGTTGTTCTAAATTTTCATCAGGCAACCCTATTAAGAAAGGATGCAAAAGCGTTTGCGAATCCAAACAAAGCAATGCTTTCTCGTTCATTATTCCCCCTTATTCTCTTCAGAAGCAGGCAACGTAAAGTAAATATCCATTGACTGCGAAGCAGCCACGTATTCTTGAGCCTTTTCGGGTGCAATCGCAAGAGTCACCCAACTAACGTTACTTTTTGAGCTTTTCTCTTCACTTGATGCATTAGTTGCCAAAACCAAAACCCTTCTTCCAAGGCAGGTGGTTTGAGTTCCTGTCGCATACACGTCTACATACTTACCCGATGACAAAGACCCTCCTACGGTTTGTACTTCTTTAGCAGGAACAGACAAAGCAACCAAACCTTCCGGCACTTCTATCTCTGCTGAGTCGGATTTAAAACGCTTCTCAGAAACAACCTCACCTTTTACGACGAGAGAAGAAACTTGCTTTCCCCAAACGCTATCTGCATTAGCAAGCGCCTCATCTGGCAAAAGATCACTGAGCCAAACTTTTAGTTCAACATTTGAATTATTGAGCGTTTCCCCAGGATATATATCCCGTTTTGCAACAAACACTTCAATTTGCTCCCCGCCATACTTTTCCATTGCTTCTATACGTGCAGAATCCGCCTGAGTTCTAACCGATGAGACATAAAGCAAAAGACAAATAACACAGAGAGTTCCGCTCAATAATCCACCTATTATTGAGGACTTCTTCACGCAGTTCCTTTCTCTCGTTGCTCGAAAGAATGGCAGATACGCCTAAAAAATAATTAGAAAATGGTTAATCGAAGTTTTAAAACTTTTTGAAATAAAACTTAAAAACTGCTTGCATGGAAATACCGTTTATGGCAGAATAATTCCCGCACTTAAGAGGGCGATTGGCGCAGCGGGAGCGCAGGTGCCTTACAAGCACAAGGTCGGGGGTTCAAATCCCTCATCGCCCACCATTAAAAAACCTGACCCCATCTGCCTAAAACACCAGTTCAGATGGGGTTTTTGATTTGTCTATACACGGCGTAAAGTTTTTGGGGTTTTAAGAACACAGTCTTGTTGTTTTTAGATGCGAGATTTAAACGTTTTGAATAATCTCGCTAAAAAGCACCAAAACAAAAAGGGGCTTCCCTTATCATCTGTTTGTCCAACCACAAAAGACAAGGAGAAA